>CAZNQF010000040.1:9557-13728 GCA_964575125.1 uncultured bacterium | reverse complement strand
CGGGCTTTTGAAAAAGGGACTATTTTTGAAGGGATGCAGAGCAAAGGAGAAAATCAAAGCTCAAAAAAAGATGAATCTTTCCTAGGGGATAAACAACAATGAAAGTAGACACAACTAGCAAAGTAGTGTCCAGAGCACACGAAACATTGTTATCAAATAGAGGCGATGCAGTCAAATTCATTAAAATAATCTGACTATTATAATTATAATAGTTATCACTTTTTATATTTACCTGTGCTAATAGAATTACTCACGTGGTTTCCCGCAATTGTACTACCGGGGTCTACATTCATCCAAATTATAAAACTTATAAAAGTAAAATCATCTGACGGAGTCAGTTGGATAAGTTGGTTACTTTTTGGCTTAGCAAATATTGGTGCTTATTTCCTTGCCCAGGATTATACATCCATAAAAATTATCTTGGCATTCATTTTGACAGCAATTTTAGATTTTTTTATCGTAATTTTAGTATTCACTTATAGATATAAATAAAATGAAAACAATATACAATATCATATTTATTCTTTTTTGTGTACTATCATGTACAAAAGATAATTCTGACCATTCAACTACTGTTAGTCTAAACACAAAAATGGATTCAGTAAGCTATGGGTTAGGAGTAAATCTCGGAACTCAATATAAAAATCAGGAATTTCATATTGACACAAATTTATTTTATGATGGTTTCATTACAAGCTATTCTGGTGAAAAGAGCCTAATTAATGAAGGTAAATATCAACAAATGCTTCGTGATTACTATATGGAAGTTCGAACAAAAAAATCAGAACAACAAAAAATTCTAACAGAAGAGAATAAAGTTAAAAGTGAAAACTTTTTAAGTAACAATAAATCAAAATCTGGTGTAATTGAATTAGAAAGCGGGCTACAGTACAAAATTATTCGATCGGGGACCGGAGAGAGTCCCACTGTAAATGAAACCGTCAAAGTTCATTATATTGGGAAAAAAATGGATGGGACTGTTTTTGATAGCTCTCGAGAAAAAAGTGAACCTATTGAATTTAGTCTTCGTTCGGTAATCAAGGGGTGGACCGAGGCTCTACAATTAATGCGAGTCGGTTCACATTGGGAGCTTTATATACCGCCCGGATTAGGATATGGAAGGAGAGGAAGTGGTGGAAAAATCGGTCCAAATGAAGTTTTGATCTTTGATGTAGAACTGATCGATATTGTTCAAAATTAATTCCATTCTTTCAACATTGTTTCCGTTTTTTTCCAAAGTTTTTTTCTTGAGTTAATTATTAGAGATTCCATAGAACTTTTCTTTTCTTTTTTCTTATAAAAATACTTTCCACTGATATTCTGAGCTTCTGGAGAAGACGCAAGAAAAATACTGGTTTCAGCTCCATCATTAACATTAATTGCTTTCAGTTTTTGTGATAATTTCAATAACCAAACTTTTAAACCTGAATTATTATGGCCAAATTTACTAGCTACAAATCCAGGATGGAGAGCGTTCACAGTTATGGGTTTATCCTTGAGCCTTTCCGCAAGTTCATACGAAAATAAAACATTCATTAGTTTTGATTTTTTGTAGTTTTGGTACCCTCCATAAGATTTTATGCTTTGAACGTCATCAAACTCTAAATCGACACCAAAATGAGCATCTGAAGCAACATTAATTATTCTTGATCCGTTTTCTGTATCCATATTTTCAAGAAGTATATGAGTGAGTAAAAAATAGCTTAAATGGTTTAATGCAAAGGTGGATTCAAATCCCTCGGATGTGTATGATTCATTAAAAAAGGCTGCGCCTACATTATTTAGCAAAACATCAATTTTTTCGAATTTTTCCTTTATCTCAGATGCAACTCTTTTGACTTCAGACATGAGTAAAAGATTAGCATTAAAATAATGGATTTTTTCATTGCCGGTTTTTTCAAAAATGTCTTTTACGAGAGCTCTCCCCTTTTTTTTATTACGTCCCACAATTCCCAAATTAAATCCTTTTTCTGCCAATACTTCAGCTGTCCGTTTACCTATTCCATCGGTTGCACCCGTAATTACACAAATTTTATTACTCACGCTATCTATACTGCTTTCCCCACAACGCTGTAAATTAATCCCAAAACCAACAAAATAATTGTCAGTGAGATTATCTTTACACATAGTCCTAACACACAAACTAATACTGATCTAGAGGTGGATTCATAGTCCAATGCTTGGCGAACTGCTATAATCATCGCAACCAGCATCCATACTGTGGCAATAAGATCAATTGTACTATCAAAAGGGAGAACAGGTTTCAATACTCGGATGACTCCAGGTGCACTGCTATAACCAATTGTTCGTAAAAGTTCTCCATGGTCAGCAACTGTTTGGGGCTCAGATAATAGTTTTGTACCGATAAAATAAACAATAAATGCCCAAATATACCAGCTCAGGAGCTCTCCCAATGTAGTTGTAAATAATTCACCCAATCCCATGGACCATGATCCAATTCCACTGGCTAAACTAGAGAGTACAACTACTACCATTGCTTCGGTTAAAAGAGATTTATCTGCCTCAACCTCTTCAAATAAATTGACGTCTAACAGAGATGCTCTGTACATACGCTTAAAAATAGTAAAATTCATTTTATTCCTTTTTGATAAATTATATTTTATATAACTAAATACTTATTTACAAAAAATGTTTCATATTTATTTTAATCATTCTCCTCTTTTAGTTTTTTGATAAGAAAATCAGATATATTTGATAATTTTCTTACTTCCTTTTTCAGATTTATTATTTCAATCAATACATAAAGTAGAAAAAGTAGGGCCCCGCACAAAATGGTTATTACCATTGAATTCATTTTATTAATTCATATCCTAAGGTATCCGTTGTAAACTAAAAAATTTTATTTCAATAAAACTAATTTTTGGATGTTTCGCTGATTTCCGACCTTTAACTTTGCAAAATATACACCACTTGAGTGCCCTTCTGCATTCCAGTGAACACGGTGTTTCCCCGGTGATAGTTTTTCGTGAATCAAAGTTTTAACTAAGCGTCCTTGAACATCATAAATAGAAATATTGACCTCTGTTAATAAAGATAAAGAAAATTGCATTGTTGCAGTTGGATTAAAGGGATTTGGATATACTGGAAAAAGTGAAAACTCTGAGGGAGAACCAGAAAAATCTGATCTTCTTAATATAAAAGCGTTGGAATTATCGAGCAAATCCATCAGATTAACATCTTCGCACATGAATACATCTCCATATTCATTTATCATTTCCCAACGTTCACTATCTTTTAAGTGACACTCAAGAACTATTGGTTTCTCCTCACTCATCAGTTCAATATAGCATTCATCATCTGTACACAGTTTCGTGTCCCCAGAAAATCGGATATCTTTTGCTCCTAAAGGTGGCTTTGGAGGAAGCTTAAATCTTTGAATTTCTTTTACCGGAAGTTGACCTCCAAAAAATAATGACATATTTCCAAAAGTAATCGAATTAAAATTTTCTAGATCTTTAACTTGCCCTATTTTATTTTGACCATTACCGCCAGAAAGTAAAATACTTCCATCTTGAATAGCATTTATCCAGTATCCGTTTCCAGGGGAAATAACCTCAGAAGGGAAATAAGTATCGTTAAATCCATAAACTGTGCCAGAAATAACTATGTTTTGTGGATCGTAAATCTCACTAACCGGGACTGATGCAGAGATCCCTGATATCAGATTCCAACCTTCCGACAGATCAACTGCATTTGTTTCAACAGGAACTCCTGATAATACCATCGATTCATTTTCGTTAAAAAACAACCAGTACCCTGCGCCACTCTCTAATTGATATGAATTTTCATAAATTTCCGAAAAACCGTATAGAGTTCCAGGATCTGCATTTGGAAAAACAGACTCTACTGTATTATTTGCCATTTCAAAAGGGAGACCTACCAAATTCCAACCCTCTTGTATTGAAAGAGAGACAGCTTGCGGGCTCTCTCCCAAATAATAATAACCAAACAAAATCATCATCTCATCTGTGCTTAAAATTCCGAATTCTAATGTTTCGCTAGTCCAATTATTGGAGGTTGCATGAATGAAGAATTAATCGGTGGGGAATTTTACCTGATCGATGAAGAGAAATGTCTGTATAGATCTACCAAGGACAACGGTATCTATTACAGGGCAAAGGGAGCAAAGGGATTGTTCTCTCGCCAGAAC
>CAZNQF010000040.1:0-9547 GCA_964575125.1 uncultured bacterium | reverse complement strand
ATTATCATAGGCTGCATGAAAGGTCAATCCTTGTTCCATATTCAGAAATAATGGTGGGTCTAATTCCAAAATAGGAGGGTGCTCCCAATCATAAGCTATATAAATAAGCTCTCCATCTTGCTCTCCCCCTTCGACATACACTCTAAACTCTACCATATGCTGGTGGGCATGACTAAATAATTGAAAAATTGAAATTGGTTCTGAATACATATTATCAACCCAAAATGTTTTTTCAAGAGTTGTAACCTGATTGGGAGGAAGCTCAATATCATTATTATTCATCACCAAAAGTTTCGCTTCTTTTACTACATCCTCAGGTTGAGATGTATGAAGATTAAGAAAAACCTCAGCAATCAAAGTAGTATCTGAAAAATTTACATTATGGGAATTCATATCAAACCCAAGGTCCGGATTCAATCTAAGTGCAACTCCCGGAGGGAAATGATAATCCATTCTTGGCCATTGTGTTCCTGCACCGAACTGGTGAAAAGCCATTTGAATCATATTCTCCTGAATATAATTTCCATTTTCATCACGAATATCTCTAATTTCATATGGATTTGGATAAAATATACCAGGCATATTTTCCTGAAACGTATATGCGATAAAATGATGACTCCCGGAGCGCATAACAATTTCAATTCTATTTATAAAAATATCTACGTCTGACTCAACCGGCATATAATAGAAAAATTCTCTATCAAGACCTGATGAAATTTCAAACGGTCCTATCTGAAATTGCATTCCATTTTCAGGTGCTTGTGGAGCCTCAAATAGCGGAAGATCAAATCGAGTTGTATCAGACAAAAGTAAAGAATCTACTACCTGACCTTCCTCGGGTGCACCTGAAAGAATCCACTCTTTAATAAATGCTAACTCTCCATTTGTCAAATAGGGCATTCCCAACGGCATAATAGATCCATAAAAAGGATGGTCTGTATAAAAATGCTCATGGCTGTTTGCATTAATTTTTTCCCATAAAAAACTTGAATACAAGCTAGATAATCCTTGGGTACCCACTCTAAGAAGGCCATCAGAAAGCGCAGCAGAGTTATGAGGTAGAGCATTGACCAACTGCTCATAGGCAATATCTTCCGTTAAAATTAAATCTGATTGATCTGCAAATGAAGAGCCCTGCACATGACAACCTATCGTACAATTTTGATCCAATATCTCAGATTGTATTATGTCCCAGGATGAACCATCTTGGGCAAATAAACTAGTTGCAGTAAATAAACCCAGGCTCACAAAGCTCTTAATCATTCTCGCTCTTTTGGCAAAATAACATTCATTGTGGGAAATGGTATAGATATACTGTTTTGAGCAAATCGTTTATATATTTCAGTATTGACTGAATCCACAGTTCTCCCTCTAATCTCTGGCTTATAAATCCAAAATAATAGTTGCAGTTTCAAACCTGAATCTGCAAACTCTCTAAATCGAACTCTGGGCTCAGGTTGGTCAATAACATTGGAATTCTCCACCGCAATATTTTTAAGCAAATTCTTAACTTTATCAATATCACTCCCGTAAGAAACTTGTAGGGTGATTCTCACCCTTTCCATTTCTTTAGGGCCACCACTTTCATTCACAATCTTCGAGGAAGCAATCACCGAGTTTGGGATGGTGATCTCAATATCATCCCTTGTCATAATTCGAGTGGATCTAATACCCATATTTCGCACGTATCCTCTTTCTCCCGTATCTAACAGAATATAATCACCTTCTTTAAATGGCGAATCTGCCATAAGAAATATTCCCGCGAAAAAGTTTGCCACAGTATCCTTAGCTGCTAGACCTAAAACAACTCCTAGTACTCCAGCTGATGCAAGCCAACCATTGAGATTAATATTCCAGCTCAGACAAATAAAATAAACCCCTACAAGGGCAATTACAATTTTGCCTAGATTATTAAATAAAGGTACTGTTTTGTTCTGAAGAAGTTTGCTCTCAGTACGATTTGATGCCCACTCCATAGATAATACAAAAATTCGGGTTATGATTACAAACCAGATTAAGATCGTAATAGTTTTAAAAACTCCAACAACGGCATAGTCCATATAATTGGGAAGCTCGGCACGTTTAACTGCAATAGAAAGCCCAATAAAAATTATAGAATAGAAAATCGGACGATGAAGCAGGTCAATTATTTTATCATCCAAACCTGTTTGAGTTTTAGATACAATCCGCCTGAAAAACCGGGTGAAAAATATATCTGCCAATTTTGCAACAAAAATTGCTCCAATAACGATTATTAGGCTTTGCACGTAAGGATACCTCAAAAAAGGTATTAAATTATCTTGAATCCAGTACATAGATATCAAGAATATAGAAAAAAAATTGTTAAATTTCTATCTATTCGAAGCGATTATTTTAGTTTTGTAAAATAATTATTAATTTAAATAGAGGAGGAAATGATTATGAAAATCGCAGGAATAAATATACTTAATTTGATTCCTTGGGGAATTTGGATTGTAGGGAAAAATATGGATGCATGGGGTTGGTTCCCAGGATTTTTTATTGCTATGATTGCAAGCGGCATAATACATTATCTATCGGTTCAAGAATAACGATTAATTAAAAAGGAGAACCAATTAAAAATAGAACATTTGACATAATTGTTTGGGGTGCCTCTGGTTTTACCGGAAAACTTGTGTGTCAATATCTTTTGAAAAAGTATGGGGTAGGTGAGACCTCCCAAATTCGATGGGCTATTGCTGGGAGGAACCGTAAAAAACTGCAAAAAGTTCGATCTGATTTAAAAATTCAGAATAAAGATGAGCTCCCAATCTTAAATGGGAATAGTTTCGATATTGAATCACTTAAACTTATTACAAATGAAACCAGTGTCATTCTATCAACTGTGGGGCCATATCTAAAGTACGGAATTACGCTCGTCGAATCATGTGTAATGACCAAAACACATTATTGTGATTTGACAGGTGAAATACCATTTATTCATAAATCCATTGAAAAGCTTCATGATTCTGCTGTTGCTGCAAAAGTGAAAATTGTTCACTCATGCGGATTTGATTCTATTCCGTCCGATTTGGGAGTTTTCATGCTTCAGAATGAAGCGATTAAAGAATTGGGCAAACCTTTAAATAGTGTCAGACTTTATGTTAAAAAAATAAAAGGTGGTGTTAGCGGGGGTACCATTGCAAGCATGCTAGGACTGATCGTAAAAGCAAAAGATAAATTCATTGGTAAAATATTGAAAAACCCCTACTCACTTTATCCAAAAGAAGTTCCCCTAGGCCCTAAACAACCAGATTTAAAAAAAATTGAGTGGGACGAGACATATCAAAGGTGGATCGGTCCATTTATAATGTCCAGATTTAATTCTGCTATTGTAAGAAGAACAAATGCTTTAATGAAATTTACATATGGTAAAGATTTTATTTATGATGAGGTTACCACCTATCCAAAAGTACCGTTCTCAAGAATCAAAGCAGAGATAAATAGGATTGGATTGGGAATAATTATATTCTGTTTTTATTTTCGATTTCCAAGATGGATATTGAAAAATACATTGCTTCCAAAACCAGGTGAAGGCCCCTCTGAAAAGGCAAGAGTGAACGGATATTTCATCTTGGATTTGATTGGAACAGAGAAAAATAAAAATTTTAAAGTAAACATTTCCTGTAAATCAGATCCTGGTTATTCTGGAACAGCCCTTATGATAGCGGAGTCAGCTCTGTGCCTGGCCCTTGACATGGACATTTTACCTCAAAATCATGGGATTTTAACTCCAGCAACCGCAATGGGTAAAACTTTGATAAAAAGGCTTACAAAAGCAGGAATGAAATTCAAATTTTCTCATTAACTAATTGATAAGGAAATACTGTGTATTTTAATTGAGGATTTTCTCTTGATATATTATATAAGTAAATTTCGGCGCATGAATCATAATTTTATCCGTCATTAAAATAAAATATTTGTTTAATAAAATAATTAATAACTCCCTTTGATTAAACCCACAATTAAAAAGGAACTCACAAAAATGAAGAAAAAACAATTTTTTCTATTTTTTATATTTAGCATATCCTTACTTATTCCCCAAAATTATAAAATAACAGGAAATAAAGGTGTGTGGAAGAATTACTTAACAGTTGATGGAATATCAAGTAATTATATTTATGACGTTTTTGTAGATGAAGATAATTCAATCTGGCTATCTACAACGAGTGGAGTTACCCAATATAACGGTTCACAATTCATTAATTATGGGACTGAATCTGGCCTACCTCCCAGCAATATAAAAAATATCTTAAGTATATCTTCAGGTAATATTGTTGCAGTATCTGAAACTAATGGCGCATATAAACTCAAAAACGGGAAATTTGAACTTATATCTGGATTATATGGAAATACTATTTATGCATCTTCTATTGACAACAACGGGAACCTTGTTCTTACTACAGAAAAAGGAGTATTTATCTATCAAAATGGAAAATTTAATGCAATAATTAATTTAGGAAGTAAAATTATCACAGCTATAGATTATTTCAAAAATGAAGCTTGGTATGGCGGAAAAGATAAAATATATTTTGACAATGGACAGTCAATCGAAAACTATAGCCTCCCAAATGAATTTGGACAGGTTAAGGTCACAAGTATTGTGTCATCAGAATCTAGTGAATCATTTATAGGAACTGATAAAGGTCTGTTCAAAATAAAAAATGGCTCCCTAAATCGCGTAAAAAGTTTTGATAATTTGTCATCAAATGTTATCAAATCTCTTTACATGGATAAAGAACAAAACCTTTGGGTTGGCACCGATAAGGGACTCTATTACAAGGATGGAGCGAATTTTACTCAAATAGAATCTACTGTTGAATCAAAAAACCAAATTGAAAATCAAAAGATATATTCTATAAATTTTAAAAATGATAGAAAAATTTTTATTGGAACGTTTGGAGCGGGATTGTTTTTTTATGATCCCTATAGCTTTAGAAATTTAACAAACAAAAATATTTTCAAGGGAACCACCGTAAGGTCTATATCTAAAGAAAAAAATAATAATGTTTGGCTCGGAACGGACGATGGGTTAGTCCATCTAAAGGGAGAGAAAATAATTAAATTAATAAATAAAAATGATGGCCTTCCTTCCAATATTATATTAGATCTTCATCACACAGAGAGAGATATGTTATGGATAGCAACAACAAAGGGGTTTTCAAAATATAAAAATGGAAGAATGCAGTCATTTACATCAAAAGATGGGCTACCATCCAATATGGTTACTACTATTTTTTCAGATAAAGATGAGATAATTTGGCTTGGCTCTGATGGGAGTGGAGTAACAGCATATAAAAACGACGATTTTTATAATTACAGTATGGCAGATGGGCTTGCTTCCAATAATGTTTATGATATTATTCAATCGACCAAAGGACTAATCTATTTTGCATGTTATGGCGGTGGTATCAGCGTTTGGGACGGAAAAAGGTTTACAGATTTATATGGTGAACTACCTGATAAAAGAATTTTCTCATTAGCGTTAGATCATGACCAAAACCTCTGGCTAGGAATGGAATCAGGGGTCGCCGTATATAATGGAGAATCTATTAAAACATTTACCAAGTCAGATGGTTTAGCGCACAATGAAACTCGGGTTCTGGAGGTTGACGACAAGGGTAGAATCTGGGCAGGCTCTTTTGGAGGAGGGGTGTCATGCTATGATAACGGTTTATGGATTTCATTAAATGAAAAAGATGGGCTTGTCAGCAATACTATTGGTTCAATCGCTTCATTAGAAAATGGAGCTATGATATTTGGTGGTAAAGAAGGGATATCTTATTATAACCCCACAGAGTACAACTTTTCACTTTCAATCAATAATATACAAACCCCAAGCGGTGATGTTTCAGTGGTTGGTACAACTGTAGAAATCATAGAGGCAATCACAAATGATAGAATATTTATTGATGTCTATCCTGTCAATTATAATGACCGTAATGAAAATCGAAAATTCCGATATAGAATACCTGAAATTAATTCAGATTGGTCCACCTCTCAAAATCTGAGCTTATTTGAATTCAATCCTCAGACATCTGGAGAATTTTCTTATGAGGTACAGTCAATTGATTCTCACTTTAATTTTTCGAAAGTTCTTACAATTCCATTTAAAGTTGTAGCAGTTTGGTATCTCAATCCCAAAACTGCGGTTCCATTTTGGGGGGTACTAATTATCTTGATCTCTATGACTGTTTTCACATCTGTTAACTATCAAAAGAAAAACCTAGAGTCCAAACGATTAAGAGAAGCTGAAACAGCTCGCCAGCAGGAAGAGCTGGACCTTGCTAGAGAATTTCAACTTTCTCTTTTACCAGAAAAACTACCAGAATTTGAAGGATACAGCATAACAGGTTATCAAAAAACATCCACAGAAGTTGGAGGAGATTATTATGATTTTTTCCCAAGCTCGGATGGTTCTTTTTACGCGATCTGTGGTGATGCAACAGGGCACGGACTAACAGCGGGAAATATTGTATCTATAACAAAATCTGTTCTTGTCTCTGCTCCCCTCGGAGATCCGAAAGATATTCTTTTACAATTGAATAAAACTCTTATCAAACTGAAACTTGGTCTAAACCGTATGTGTGTAAATATGATGAAAGTTAAAGGGAAAAAAGTTGTTTTTACATCTGCGGGGATGCCCCCTGCTTATCACTATATTGCCAAGGAAGGGGTAATGAAGGAAATTCTGATACCTGGCCTGCCACTGGGATCATTTTCTAAAATGATTGTTAATACAACAGATATAACACTTAATACAGGGGATGTCTTTGTTATGATGAGCGATGGATTTCCCGAGGCACCAAATCCCGATGGCGAACTTTTAAGCTATGAGACTGTGGAAAAATGCCTACTTGATAATATAGATAAAGATGTAACTACAATGCAGGATGAACTAGTTAGAATTACTGACGAGTGGTTAGCTGGTGGTGATTTACCAGATGATTGCACAATGGTTATCTTAAAAAAGACCTGATAATACTAAATCAAGTTACCATTTACCTGAACTGAATTTTGGGTGTACAACACCCGAAAGACTCCAACAATTTGAATGTGTACAGGGTGAGCTCGGGGCACCCTATTTATAGATGGTAATTTAGCTCCAACAAACCAAACCTTCTGGACTTGGGAGAACCAACCAATCGCACATCATCCTTATCCGTTAGATTATTTATAGACATCTTTATTTTCAGGTTTTGGGAAATATCATAATTAAGTTTCAAATCATATATAACATTCCCTCCCAGCGGAGGTCTGGTATCGAAAAATTTATTTGCAAATCCCTCACAACCGCACCCTGTATAAAGATAGCTCAGGTTTTGTTCATCCTCTGAGTAAATCCATCCCCCGCTCTCAAAATTAAACTGTGAGTTGTATTTTCCGGAGAGTTCAAAGTACAATCCACGAAAAAACAGGTCACTGACAGAAACGCCAAAAGTGATTTTTTCAATAGGGGCATTAAAGTGCATAATATCATAGTTAGACATACCTCTGCTTCCAGTAAGATATTCAGCCCAGGCCCAGTCATTTCCAATATAGCTTGTCTCTTTTTGTTTTTCTGTTAGATCGAAAGTGTTATAGTATGAATAAGAAGAACTCAAAGCAGTTTTGTTATTTAACTGATATTCCAATGATATATCAAAACCCAAGTATTCAATTTCATCTAAGTTGACATATGTAAACAAAATATCTCTTTTGTCTGTTTCCTCATCACCGATATGGGTCAATTGATTTGACCTATATGGGGGATCATTAGTAAATATTGTTTGCATATATTGGGTAGTGCTGATCATATTTTTAAACTTTGAATAATATAGATTTAACTCAAAAAACATATTTTTGAGAGGGATCCCTTTTATTCCCAATTCATATGAATCAACAAGCTCTATCTTAAGCGGGTCAATATGGATTGAATCATCAAGCGTAAATCCGTATCCATTCCCTGCAAACAAGGGGACATATGGACGAAGAACCATAGGCACCGCAAGGTCCCCCGTACCATTACCATAGACATCATAATTGTTTGGATCACCAAATTGCATTATGTCTCCAGTAAGAAGATTTACGGGTCCGTTGATAACGTTTTGTTGGTAAATATGTCCAAACAAATGAAATAGGGATGGTACCTGGTGCGCACGGTTATAAGTTAATCTGATATTTGCGTTTTTCAATCCGCTCCATTTAACCGCAATTCGGGGACTTAAATAAGGATCATCATAGTGGGAATGTTTATCGAGTCTTAATGCCAAAACTGTCTCAATATCATTGGACCAGTCTGCAGAGTGCTGGGCATACATTCCATACTGTAAAATGTTAATATCTTCACCCATGGTTGAGTCAGCCAGAGGTGAACCATCAAAAACAAATTTTTGACTCGAACCTTTGTCTCTCAGGATACTTCGGTTTGTTCTTGGAGTGTCATAACGAAAGTCCATACCGTAGATAAGTGATTTT
This sequence comes from uncultured bacterium, assembly GCA_964575125.1. Classification (GTDB taxonomy): domain Bacteria; phylum Fidelibacterota; class Marinisomatia; order Marinisomatales; family AB-629-J13; genus AB-629-J13. The sequence continues at coordinate 1,072 of CAZNQF010000040.1, read as the reverse complement.
GTATATGGATTTATATTATGAATCGTACCGGATAAATCTCCGTACGTCGAAACAGTATTATATTTTTTTAAGAATGGTTCCTTTGATAGCAAATCGACTGATCTGTCAATATCACCATTAAATAATATCAGGGCTGCATTGTACAATTCCTCGCTGGTTATTATTTCACCATCCATATAATCATAGTTTAGCGAAGCAGAAAAATTTGGACGTGAAAGTTTTGTAGAAATGGTTGAGTAAAGTGTTGTTGTGAACAGATATCCCATATCATATGGGATATAGTTTTTTTGTTTGATGAGTGAGGGCTCAAACGATATCTCAGTGTCATCATTCAATTGATAATAGAATGACGACATTAATTTCCTGGTGTAAATATCTTTCTCAAAATCAGATTCAAATAGCTTAATCCCTTCAGGACCTGTATGCATACCATCTCCATAATTGGGTTGCCATCCTTCGTCCCCTTCGCATAAGTAATTGCCAGTAGAATCATAACCGCAATCTGTGAATGGTTCTATCATATCAAAGAGACCATTTCCTCTTTCAATCCACTCCTCTCCTTCATCCCAAGTGCCATTCAATCCATCTGTAAATTCTTCACCTTCATCCCAAGTACCATTCATATCGCCTGCATCTATAAAAAACTCACCTACATCGTATTGATTATTAACCCATTCTTCATTAATTAAATCAGTCCACTCCTCTCCTTCATTCCAAATGTCGTTTCCAATATCTCCCCTTTCAATAGAAATGAGATTATCAGGATTGTATCCTATGCCGACCATGTCCAGAAAAAATGTGGGAAGGTCTGTCTCCGGGTCAATCTCACAACCATAAAGGAAACAATTCATTTCAATTGGATATCCCGGACTGAATGTTCCATTGTGATCCGCATCATAGTAATCTTCAGTATCTATCCTCCCATTATTATTTTCATCTACAAAAGGTTCTCCTTGCAATAAGAATCTGTTGTCATTATCAGTATCTTTGGGTGCATACATCCTGTCATAGTCCCATTCTTTATATTGACTATTTTCTACATTTATTTTATAACTGAAAATATCTCCGGCCT
>CAZNQF010000039.1:6074-13845 GCA_964575125.1 uncultured bacterium | reverse complement strand
ACAGGATAAACCTATGAGAATCCTCCTGCTGCATTGGTTGCATATGTAGCAGAACCGCCTAAAAGATTTTTTCTGAATTCTTTATGTGTTTCAATTGTATCTAACGCAATTGAACCTACAATAGATATTGATTGTGCAGACATTGTCCTTAAAATTAGCTTTAAAAAACTATTCCCTTCAAAATTTTGTATTTTCCCATTTTTAATTGATTCTTGCAGTTTGAATTGGTTTTTATTTAACTTATTGGTTATGAGTAAAAAGACATTCGCTATTATCACCGACATACATTCCAACACGGAATCACTAAAAAAAGCTCTTTCAATAATTGAAAGCAGAGATGACGTAGATCAAATTATGTGTTTGGGTGATTGTTTCCCTCTAGGACCTAATCCCGTAGAGACATTGGAGCTGTTGACATCCATAGACAATTGTATTTTTATTCGTGGAAATCATGATCGATATATTTTGGAACGTCTATGGGATGAGGAACAGCCATGTTTAGAAGGAATGGCCCCGGATGATCCTATTTGCCAGGAAATAGTTGCGAACATTAAATGGGCTTGGCAACAAGTAGGAGATAAAGGGGTCGAGTTCATCAAAACTATGCACATTGCACATCGAGAGATAATAAATAATAATTTGGTGGAATTTACTCATGCTTGGTATCAAAGAGATGATCTTCCGCCAACTCTTGAGGAGGCTAGTAACTGGAGAAACCATGTAATTGCAAAAAATAATCATTTAAAACAATTCGTTTTTATTCATGGACACACACATGTCCCTCGATATGAGGAACAAGATAATTTATTGATTTTGTGCCCAGGGTCTACCGGGATTCCATTTGATGAAAATACATATGGTTCTGTAGCTTTTCTAACGGTAGGTGAATCGATAGATTGGGATGTAAACCGATATGAATATAATTATAAAAAGTCCATCCAGGACTTAGAAGATAAAAAACCTCCATTTTATAAAAATCTTCAAAACACTCTTCGGTACGCTTCTATTCGAAACGATATCTAATTCATTTTATCTAAATTATAATCTAATTTAAATGCACTACTTTGATCATTGTGCTACCACACCTCTTCATGAAAAGGTGTTAGAGGTTATTAATCAAACTGAATTTGAGAGTTTTGGTAATCCAAGTAGTATTCATTCCTGGGGTCAAAATGCGAGAAATATTATAGAAAATTCCAGATCGCAGGTGGCTGAGGCAATAGGATGTACACCATATGAAATTATTTTTACTGGTGGAGGGACAGAATCAAATAACTTAGTTTTGTATAATTTACTTTATTCTTCAAAAAAACATGTTATCACTTCAGAAATAGAACACCCTGCCATATTAAATGTATTGAAACGATTTAAACAATTTGGAGTTGAATCAACTATATTAAAAGTAGATAAAACTGGTACAATAAATCCTGATGACTTAGAAGATTCAATTAGAGATAATACAGGACTGATTTCCATCATGTTTGCCAACAATGAACTTGGAACCATTCAGCCTATAAAAAAATTGTCCCAAATTGCAATAAAACATAATATTCCATTTCATAGCGATGGAGTTCAGGCTATTGGTAAAATACCTGTTGATATTAATGATTTGGGGGTAGAAATGATGTCTTTCTCTGGTCACAAGTTTTATGGACCAAAAGGCGTGGGCGCATTATTTTTAAAAAACAACACAACAATTCGATCGTTAATCTTGGGAGGCGGTCAGGAAAGAAATTTAAGGGCAGGGACAGAAAATGTACCAGGGATCGCCGGAATAGGAATGGCAGCAGAAATAGCAAAAACAAATTTAAAAAAAACGCAAAAACATCTAATGCATTTAGAACAGGTGTTTAAAAATTCTTTAACAAACTGTGTAAAAAATATCATTTTTAATACTTCATCAGAACAATTGCCGGGAGTTGTGAGTGTCACAATCCCTTCAGTGGACAGCAGTAGATTAATTATCGGTCTAAGTCGTAAAGGAATGGCTATCTCCAGTGGCTCTGCATGTGCCTCAGGGTCAGTAAAACCGTCTCATGTATTGAAAGCTATAGGCTTAAGCAATGAACACAACCTTAAAACATTAAGAATTAGCTTCGGAAAAGGAAATTCTGAAAAAGAAACGCTTGAGCTAGTTAAGGCAATTTCAGAGATTATAAATGGAAAACCCCATAATGTCTGAACGTATTATTATGTGTATGAGTGGCGGTGTAGACAGCTCTGTGGCTGCTTATAAATTAAAAAAGAAAGGGTTTGATGTTGAATGTGTTTTTATGAAAAACTGGGACGACGATTCTGATGAGTGTCCTGCAGAAAAAGATTATCGTGATGCGCTCAGTGTTTGTCATTCATTAGACCTTCCCTTACACACAGTAAATTTTACAGAAGAATATAAATCATTAGTTTTTTCACATTTCTTAGAAGAGGAAAAATTAGGACGAACACCCAATCCTGATATTTTGTGTAATCAAAAAATCAAATTTAAATTATTTTTAGAATTTGCTCTGTCGCTTGATGCTAATTTGATAGCCACAGGACACTATGCTAAAATAACTCGTTCCAATGGAAGCTATTCTTTATTAAAGGGGTCTGACAAGCATAAGGATCAAAGTTATTTTTTATATCTAATTAACCAATGGGCGCTATCTCATACGCTTTTTCCTCTTGGTGATTATGAAAAATCAAATATTCGAAAAATTGCATCAGATGAAGGACTAATAACTTCAAAAAAAAGAGACAGCACTGGCATTTGTTTTATTGGAGAGCGAAATTTTCCAGAGTTTTTAAAAGAATTTATTTCTGAAAATCCAGGTAAAATCGTGACTGAAACTGGGAAAGTAGTTGGCCAACATTATGGACTGATGTTCTATACAATTGGACAATGAATGTGTATTGTTGTTGGGGGGGTGCACGGAAAATATGAATCCCCCTGGTATGTAGCAGAAAAGGATATGGGTTCAAATGAATTGGTTATTGTACAGGGACATGATCACTCGCTACTATATTCGAATAAACTTCGAGCATCTAATTTGCATTGGATAAAAGGTGAGCCCCCAACAGAGAATAAACCGTATACGGCAAAAATCAGATATAGACAGAAAGATCAATCATGCACAATCAATAAAAAGGATAAAAATAATTTTATTATCACATTTAAAAATGATCAATTTGCAATAACACCTGGCCAATCTGTTGTTTTTTATTCAGGTGAAATATGTTTGGGTGGTGGGATAATTGAAGAAAAGTTATAGAATCAATCTTTAGTTTTTCCACTTGTAAAAAAATATTGTACTTTCAATTTGTAATATGAATCACATTTCAAATAAAATCCTCATTTTTCTAGGTGTTCTGAGTATTGTATTCTGCCAATTTAAAAAAGATGCAGAAGTGTTAGAAACTTTCCCGCGATTAAATTTTGGTAATACATCTGGCCCTTTATTCTCACCTGAACAAATGCAAATGAACCACGGATTTAATTTCAGTATGGGATCTATGGATGGAAAGGTTTTTAACTCAAGTAGCTATACAAACTCTATGTCTTTTATGCTTAAACCAAATTTGTTACTTAGATCTAATATATCTATATTTCAATTACCAGTGAATTTTAATAAAGGGGGAGAGATTGGATATGACCTAAGTCTTCTATATAAACCAACAGAAAATTCATTGCTTCAGTTTACGGTTCAAAAACTTCCAATGTTTTATTCCAATAGTTATTCTCCTTTTTCATTAACCAAGGCTCAATAAATAAAATATGTCTTTCCCCTTCCACAAAAAACCGACAAAAAAAAATACCAAAACACAATCTAATAAATCATCAGTAATAAATATTTTTCTTAATTCCCTAATTTTTATTTTAACTGGGTTTATTGGCGTATTTATTTATTCATTCTCAGATAAACAAATACATAACGGACGGTCGTTTGAGGTTCAATTTCCTCCAACAACTTCTCCTCCTTCACTATCTACCGTTTACGAAGATAGCCCAATCAGCAAATATCCGATTGAAGTATTAAACGGATGTGGGGAAAAAGGATTAGCAGGAAAGTTTTCTCATTTTTTGAGGGAAAAAAATATCGATGTTCTAATTTCCGATGATGCTGATCATTATAATTATTCACACACACTGTTAATATCAAGAAAAGGAAATATTCAAATATTAAATACTGTTTCTTCTTTGCTTGGATTTGATGTGAAAGATAAAAATCATATTTTGAATGAACCTGATTCAAATTCTGATGTTGATTTAACTGTTATAATTGGTAGTGATTTTAACACAATTGAGCCGATTATGAAATTTTTAGAAAATCAAAACTGAACTGAACTTACCTTTTTGAATCCACGGGAATTATTAGGCATCGCCGGTCAATTAGCGCTGTCTAAAAAAGCAGAAAATGTTCAGGCAATTGATGTTCGTGAATTAACCAGTTTCACTGATTATTTTATTATTTGTTCTGCCGACACAGATATTCAAGTAAAAGCTATTACCGATGCAGTTAGAAAGGGAACTCCAAATAAACCATGGAAAATAGAGGGCTATGAACAGAGATACTGGGTACTGTTAGATTATATTGATGTAGTAATTCATGTTTTTAGAACCAGTGAAAGAGAATACTATTCATTGGAAAAATTATGGGCGGATGCCCCCTCCTGGAAAATAACTGATGAACCTGAAATTACATCTGACTGAGGCAATATCAGATGTTCTATCTGCTTTAGAGTTCCCTAAAATATATATAAGTATTGAAAATCCAAAAAACCCTAACTTTGGGGATTTCTCATGTAATATTGCATTGATGCTTTCAAAGCAGATTAATCAAAATCCCATCAAGATAGCTGAAAGAATAAAAGGGAAACTTGATTTAAATCCAAAATGGGTTTCCCATGTAAATGTAACACCTCCCGGATTTTTAAATTTCAAAGGATCGATTGAATATTATCAATCATTTGTAAATGAAATTCTTAAAAAAGATATTGACTTTGGGAGAACTAGCATAGGATATAATAAAACTGCAAATGTGGAATTTGTCTCTGCGAATCCAACAGGACCCTTAACAGTTGGGCACGGTAGACAGGCGATCCTCGGTGACTCAATCGCGAATATTTTGGAATGGCATGGCTATGAAGTTACATGAGAATATTATTATAATGATGCAGGTCGACAAATGAGAAAACTATCTGAATCTGTAGAATCACGATATTTTCAGGAAATGAACTCTGAATATGAATTCCCTGAAGATGGATATCAGGGAGAATACATTCGTGATATTTCAAAACAAATTCTCAAATCACATGGAAAGGACCTAACACCTGATGATCCCATTTTTAGAGCTGATGCGGAAAAAACAATTTTTCAAGATATAAAAAATACACTTATAAGTTTGGGAGTTAAACATAACTCCTTTATAAATGAAAAATCATTTTATGATTCTGGAGCAATTGAAAATATTCTGTCGGATCTAAAAAAAATAAATTTGATTTATAAAAAAGATGGTGCTACTTGGTTTCAAGCATCTGCAATTGGAAAAACTCAGGATCGGGTATATATAAAAAGCACCGGCGAACCCACCTATCGACTTCCTGATACCGCCTATCATCGAAATAAATTTGAAAGGAACTTCGACCTTATCATAGATATATTTGGTGCTGACCATGTAGATACCTTTCCCGATGTTCTAGCTGCTCTGGAATCACTAAACTATAATTTAGAACATGTAAAAGTTTGTATTCATCAATTTGTCACATTAGTTAAAGGTGGTGAAAAAGTAAAAATGTCTACACGGAAAGCAGAATTTGTCACTTTGCAGGAATTGATTAATCAGCTTGATAAAGATGTGGTACGATACTTTTTTATTATGCGGAGTATGAATAGCCATCTGAATTTTGATCTAGATCTAGCAAAAGACCAATCAGAAAAAAATCCTGTATTTTATCTTCAATATGCCCATGCCCGAATTTGTAATATAATTCGATACGCTGAAAAGAGCGGTGAAACTCCCACAAATAATTTTAACCCAGCGCTATTAGAACATGCATCAGAAATTGACCTGTTAAAAACCTTATATCAATTTCCAGAAATTATGTCAAATGTATTGGACTCCTTTGAACCTCATACAATTGCAACTTATTTACAAACCCTCGCGGGGAAATATCATAAATTTTATGCAGATTGCAGAGTAGTTACTGAAGATAGATCACTTACAAATTCTAGGTTGAATTTAATTTCAGCCGTGAAATGTGTTCTATCAAATGGATTGGGCATTTTAGGAATTACAGCACCGGAGCGGATGTGATTCCTTTTGAATCTTTAGAATTTTTATTTCTCTGTCTTTCAACATTTATCTCACTTGTAAATCCACTGGGAATGGCTCCCCTATTTTTAGTGTTAACGGAAAGGTTTGATCCGATAGAAAGGATAGGCATTGCAAAAAAAGGAACATTTACTGCTACTATTATTCTTATCATATTTGCCCTGGTTGGAACATACATTTTTAAATTTTATTCTTTAACTGTAGATGCATTCCGAATCATGGGAGGAATTATTTTTTTTCGAACAGGGCTACGTATGCTGGAAGCTAAAATTTCACGAGGGCGATCCACTCCAAAAGAAACCGATGAAGGATTGGAAAGTGATGATATTGCAGTGAGTCCGATTGGAATTCCTGTAATCGCTGGCCCGGGAGCTATTACAGCGTCTATGATTCTGTCCGTTGATGCCCATAATGTCATGGATTATGGAATTCTTATTTTCACAATTATATTTACAATGGTTTTAACGTTTTTTATTTTTAGAGGTGCTGACAAATTATCAGAAAGGTTTGGAACCACGGGTCTACGAATCATTCAACGAATTATGGGAATTTTATTAATGGTCATTGCTGTACAATTTGTGATAAACGGAGTAACAGCAGTTCTAATGAATATAGTTAAATAAGCAGATAGAACTAAGAAAATAAAATAATACCGAATTAGTTTATCTGAATTAAACCACTAATTTAGTGGAGGCGGGGAGAATCGAACTCCCGTCCGAAACAGAAATTTGAGAAACATCTACATGATTAGTTATCCAGATTTATCTTATTTCAATGAATGCCGGACAACCCCATATCATTGAAACCAGTTTGGTAAGTCTCATTCCCAATCCCCAAACAAAATTAGAAACTAGTCTGCGTAGTCGACGCTCTTAGAAAAAACCACAGACCCATTTTATCCAGAACGGCTTACGTCAATTAAGCGTAAGCAACTTGGCCGTAATCGGCACTTATAAGGTGTTCCGCCTGATTTACGAGGATGCGGAGCCTCGGCATGCCGTTTAACCTATCTCTTGTCCCGTCGAAACCGGTCGCCCCCATTTTCAAAAAACTTTTTGTAAACCAATAAAAAAAATAAAGGCTCCAAACGCCAACCTGGAGCCTTTAATTCTACCTGTACAAAAAATACAGGATGTTACTTGCTTGCCAATCGTCTCGAATTATTCAATTTTCAAAACCAATTGCAGACTAAAAATACATGACTCTTATAAATAAACCAAATACTTAGATAGGATTTTTTTAAAATCTAATATTTTACTTTTACTTTTTTCCTAACTAGTTATGTATGTATTAAAATACATGGGATATTTTCAAATTTATGTAATTTCTTTTTGAAATATAATTTATTATAAATCGATTAAAACTATTTTGCACCCGTAGCTCAATGGTAGAGCAGTGGCCTCTTAAGCCATTGGTTGAAGGTTCGAGTCCTTCCGGGTGTACACATGTAAATATTACGA
>CAZNQF010000039.1:3683-6051 GCA_964575125.1 uncultured bacterium | reverse complement strand
CTGCATAAAGCCTTATTACTTGATAGGGCTTTTTTTATGTATAATTATATTTGACATATTAACATTATTATATAATGAAAATATGTATTATTATTATATAATTATAATAAATATTCTCCCATAGCTTAAATATTTTAAATATATCTTGACATAGAATTGATGCATAACTTAATATCCGTGTCTAAATTTTTCCATTTAATTAATTATTTTTAAACTAGAATAAAATATTAATAATCCCATAAACATTGCACTTTTTGGTTTTGGTCGTATTGGGAGAAATCTTTTCCGATTGGCAAATAAAGATCCCCGCTTTAACATTGTCGCTATTAGTGAGCACAGCCATATAGAAGCGTTGCACTATCTACTTGTCCGAGATTCTATTCATGGCACTCTTGATGATGATATAGAGCTTGATGGTAATTCTTTTATTGTTGATGGGAAAAAAATTCGTATTCTACCCGGTGACAAGCCCGGTGAAGTACCTTGGATTACATTGGATGTGGATGTAGTTATAGATGCTACAGGGAAATATTTAAAATGTAATGAATTAAATAAACACATCCAAGCTGGAGCAAAACGTGTTATTGTTTCTCGAACGCCAAAAGATGATATTGACCGGATTGTAATACATGGAGTAAATGAAGATACTATTCAGCAATCTGATAAAATTATTTCTGCAACCTCTTCAACCACTCAGGTGTTGGCTCTGATGTTGAAAATCTTGAATGAGCACTATTCCGTAAAACGTGCAATGATGACCACAGTACACGCCTTTACATCCGATCAACCCTTGGCAGATGCCATAGGACTGGACCTACGCAGGAGCAGGTCCGCAGTTGAAAATATTATTCCGAATACAACTGGTGCTCCACAGATTGTAGAAAAATTAATGCCTGAATTTTCTGGAAAACTAGATGGAATTGCGTTTAATGTTCCAGTTCCAAATGGTTCATGTGTCGATCTGACTACAGAACTGGAATCAATACCAACTGTCAATGAAGTAAACCAAGTTTTAAAAGAAGCATCAGAAAGCAAGTATGCAGGTATCTTGGAATACACAGATGATCCTATTGTTTCCAGCGATGTGATTGGGCGTGAGGAAACCATGATTTTTGATGCTCAGGCAACAATGCTTACATCAGAGACACTTTTGAAAACAATCTGCTGGTATGATAATGGCTGGGGATTCTCTAAACGAATCCTAGATACAATTGCACTCTATAGAGAGAAGGATCTTTGCTGATGCGTGTTGCTATAAACGGATTTGGTAGAATTGGAAGATCTGTGTTTCGAGTACTGAACAATCATAAAGAAATTGAAGTAGTTGCTATCAACGATATTTTTGATAAGGGTGCTCTTGTATATTTGCTGAAGTATGATACCGTTATGGGGAGATTTCCCGGGGAAGTTTCACTTGATGGAGATATCTTAGTTGTAGATAATCAAAAAGTGAAACTGCTTGCAGAAAGAATTCCTGGACAATTACCTTGGAAGGAATTAGGAGTGGATATCGTTGTGGAATCCACAGGAATCTTCAGACAGCGAGCACAACTAGAAGATCACATATCCGCAGGTGCGAAAAAGGTAATTTTGACTGTACCTGCAAAGGATGAAATCGATAATACAGTTGTACTAGGAGTGAATGATGAGGGCCTAACAAAAGAACATCACATTGTTTCCAACGCAAGCTGTACTACCAATTGCCTCGCTCCAATGGCGAAAGTACTCCACAACGCATTTGGAATTGAGCTGGGTGTTATAAATACGATTCATGCCTATACCAATGATCAGCGCCTTGCAGATGTTCCCCATTCTGATTGGCGCAGGAGCCGTGCTGCAGCTGAAAATGTAATTCCTACAACAACTGGTGCAGCCCGTGCCGTAGGGAAAGTGCTACCTGAGCTGAATGGTAAGCTAGATGGAATAGCTATGCGTGTGCCGGTCCCTGATGGTTCAGTTGTAGATTTTAATGTACGTTTAAATCAAAACGTTACTGTTGATGATATAAATGATGCTGTTCGTGCTTCGGCTGAGAGTGGTCCTATTTCAAAAGTGCTGGAATATTCTACATTACCAGTAGTCTCTACAGATATAATTGGGAACAAACATTCGTCTATCTTTGATGCACCCTTTACAAGGGTGATCGGGGGAAATTTTGTAAAAACACTTAACTGGTACGATAACGAATGGGGCTATTCCAATAGAGTAGCAGACCTTATAGATTTACTCGGTAATATAAGCGAGCTATAGTCCCTCAAATATATAATAATAAAAAAAAGTAAAATGACGCCTATTTAATATCCTAAATTTCGATTCAATTACAGGTAGTCTCAATCAATGCGGCACATACCTTATATGGATCCATATT
>CAZNQF010000039.1:400-3673 GCA_964575125.1 uncultured bacterium | reverse complement strand
GTAGCCATGGGATTACGAATGGAAGCGCCACGAGCGCTCACTCCATATCGAAAATCTTGTATAGATCAGGGCTCATGCAGTCCTGTAAGCCGCTCTTCATTATGAGCCCCATAGATAGCAATATGCTTTTCGTGTTTTTTACCTAAAGCCTCACACGCAGCTTCAATTACCTTCAAGCCACCTTCAGACCGCATGGCCTTTGTGCTGAAATTGGTATGTGCACCTGCACCATTCCAATCCCCTTTTACCGGCTTGGGATGTAGCGTAGCACTTACTCCATAATCTTCTGAAATCCGATACAACAACCAGCGAGACAGCCACAACTGATCTGCTGCTTCCAGTGGGCCTAAAGGTCCAACCTGATATTCCCACTGTCCCGGCATAACTTCCGCATTTATGCCAGAGATTTCTAATCCTGCATCAATACAGAGCTCCAAATGCTCCTCGACAATTTCACGACCAAATACTTCATCTGCTCCAACCCCGCAATAAAATGGACCCTGAGGAGCAGGGTAACCACCTTCTGGCCAACCAAGAGGAACGCGACCTTGAAAGAAGGTATATTCCTGTTCAATTCCAAACCAAGAGTCTTGATCAACATATTGTTTAGCTACTTTCTGTAAGTGCGCCCGTGTATTTGAAGCATGAACAGAACCATCCGCATTCATAACTTCACACATGGCCAAAAGATTATCTTCTCCGCGAATTGGATCATGTATATAAGAAACAGGTTTCAACATGCAGTCACTATCATCTCCCACTGCCTGCATGGTACTGGATCCATCAAAACCCCAATCTGGTAAATCAGAGAGAGAGTTTACCGGACCTTCAATTATCTTGGTTTTGGATCTGAGTTTCTGAGTTGGCTGATGACCATCCATCCAGATATATTCTACTTTTACTTTACTCACTGTGGTTTCTCCTTGATTATTTGTTGTTATGTTTATTTTTAAACTGGAATCTTTTGTATTAACTTATATGAGGATAGAATTATCTGTGTTTCTGTGCGTGCAACTCCAGGCCAACTTTGGATATTGCGCAATAATTCTTCAAGGGTCTGTGAATTACGGGTAACAACTAATAGACTATGCGACCCACTCCCCGTTGTACTGAAGCACTGCAATATTGCTGGTGTTTTCTCTGCAGTTTTTATGAATTCTTTATAATGAACTGATGATTCAGATATAACGGTAATAAGGGCAGATACATCCAAATCTAATTTCTTAGGGTCCAAAACCGCATGAATACCTTGGATAATACCCGATTCCTGCATTTTTTTAATTCGTTCAGTGACAGTTGGTATAGAGATATCTAGCTTATCTCCTATGTGGCTTGCGGCAATACGACCATCCTTCTGTAAAAGATTTAGAATTTTCCGGTCTGTATTATCAATTTTCATTAAAGAACCTCTTTTATCTAATAATAAATATACAATAAAAATTCTAATTTTATAAAGTAATATTTAAGAAATATAGGATATATTTAAAATAAATTTTATATTAACCTTATTATATAATTAATTAATATTAAATGCTTAACAATGTAATTATTTGGTCTCATATAAATGATAGAAATGTAAAATTATTACATTTTTGAAAATTATTAAATGTATATTATAATCTTAATAGAAATTGGATGAGATAATAAAATAAAATCCCTAATAAACAAGTTGTGAATTCTATTTTAACAGAAAGTCAGGAGAAACCTTAGAATGAAAAAATCTACCCTTTTATTAATTATATTTTCTTTCAACTACCTATTTGCTATCAATGTAACCTTCCAGGTGAATATGCAATATACCGACCCCAGTAATGGTGTGTATATCCGAGGAGGAAGCATTGGGTCATCTTTGCCTGAGACCCCTTCCATGGGTTTCCAGATGAGTGATGATGATAGTGATTTGGTGTTTGATGTTACTCTAGAGCTTGAGCCTAACACTCACTACACCTACAAGTTTGCCACAGGTGAGTCATGGAACTGGGATGGTAACTGGGAGACAGTACCTGGTGAATGTGGAGAGGGTGAGTATACTGATCGATTTATGGATACGGGAGAAGAAGATCAAACTCTCGAACCTGTCTGTTTTGGAAGTTGTGATAACTGTGTTAATGAAACTATCAATGTTATTTTTAACATTGATATGAGCGATACTGAGACCTCTCCAGATGGAGTCTATATGGCTGGTGGCGGAACCTTCGGCAATCCTGGTGACAATCCAATGAGCGATAGTGATGGAGATGATGTTTGGACACTTGCGGTCACACTTCCTGCCAATATGAGTACGGACTATACGTTCTTGAATGGTAACTGCGGAGACTGGAGCTGCAAGGAGAATATTGCCGGTCAAGATTGTGGAGTTCCACCATACAATGATCGTCACATTGATTTGGGAACAGAAGATGTGACTGTGAATGGTTGTTTTGCTGTTTGCGGTGAAGGATCCTGCTCAGATTTAACATTGCCAGAAACTGTTAGTGTTACCTTTCAAGTGAACATGAATGATTATGACTGGGGAACAAATGATCCTGCTACATCACTTCATGCTACAGGAAACTATGAAGGTTGGTCTGGCTGGGGGACATTGCTTTCAGACTCAGATGGTAATGGTATCTATTCTGCAGTAGTTGAGATTATTGAAAATACTACAGGTGTTGAATACAAATATGTTATTGGTGGCTGGGGCGGACCTGAAAGTGGAGCAGACCTTGGTAGTGAGTGTGACTATAACCCAGAAGATGAATACAATAACTATGGTTTTGACGTCACCACAGATGACCTCGTTTTGCCTGCCTATGTTTTTGGTGGTGGGTGTAGTGTTACTGAAGAGCCACCTCCTGGTCCTGTTTCTGTGACATTTCAGGTAGATATGTCTCACAACCCTGAGATTCTTGAAGGGCATACTGTTGCGCTACAGGGAGAGTTTGCTGGCTGGTGGCCCGGTATTGTAATGAATGATGATGATGGAGATAGTATTTATACGGCAACCGTAGAATTAACTACAGGAAACTCCTACGAGTACAAATTTGCAGGATATGAATGGTCCACAAGTGAGTTCCCGGATTGGAGCTATACTGAGGAGGATGCGCCTTCCTGCCTTCTCCTAACTGAATGTACAGGAGAGAATGGTGAGTGCCAATTCATTAACAGGAGCATTACAGTTGGGACTTCCGATGCTACACTAAGTCCCGTTTGCTGGGCAAGCTGCCAGGTGTGCGGGGGTGGTGGATCTTTGGTGGATGGGGACTTCGATGGCGATGATTCTGTCTGGACTCC
>CAZNQF010000039.1:0-390 GCA_964575125.1 uncultured bacterium | reverse complement strand
GATGGTCCAACTGGAGGCGGTGGGGAAGCACTCAGAATAGTAGCATCAAGCTGGGGAAATGGCGGTGTATATCAGGCTGTGAGCTTAGATCAAGACAATGTATATGAACTTTCAGGACTATTCAAGGGAGTGGGTTGCGATCAAAACTGGCTGGAAATTTCCATTCTTGATTATGAACCTGAGCAGGGTGTAGATGTTGGTGGTGGTGACATCATAGTCGAACAGCACTTCTGGGATTGCGGAGCAGAAGCTCCATGGAACTGGGATACAAATTTTTCAAATTCGTGTGGTTCAAATTCATACATGTTCAATGCTCCTCTCGGTGTGTTTCAGGTTCCTGAAACCGGAGAATATTATCTTTTAATTAAAACAGGTTCCGTTGCAGAGTCT
>CAZNQF010000038.1:3688-13852 GCA_964575125.1 uncultured bacterium | reverse complement strand
TTTCATCTTGGGAGAAAGAGAAATCATAATCTAAATAATTAGCGGAAATATTCCTAACTACAGTACTGTTTTTATAAGGATGACTAGCAAGAAGCGATTTAGTTCCATGGAAATAATGGTGAAGCATTATTTTACCATCCATTAAAGACATAATATAGGCTGAACGATCATTTTGTATCACAATCACTCCAGCCTCTTCATTGCCCGAGGGGTTAAATTCCATTTTTGATTTTATTTCCATTTGAAAATGTCTTTGTCTAATACCTATAAATGAATATTGGGCCTGTTTGTTAATAAATCCTTGTTTTAAATAAAGTCGTAGAAATCCCATATTTTCATTCAGAGAGTAGAAGGGTGAGATGGGAGTTCTACGAAAATTCCATTCAACGTTAAGTTTTTCTTCATCAAAATTATCATTAAACTCATTTATTTTCAATTGTTTTGTACCACGAAACGGAACAGAATATTCAAACTCAACTTTTCCAGTTTTAGGACTGCATACTGGCCATGTTATTTTATCTTCCTTCCACCAATAAGGTTCTATCTCCCAAGTCACTGGGACTAAAAATGTTTCACGACCAAGATTTTTATATTTTTTTTCAATAGGGCGAAAACCTAACACCACCATGTGCCACGCTCCCTCCTTTGTTTGAACTAGATCTCCGTGTCCAACTGCAATAATTGGATGTTCCAAACTTAAATGTCTATGTGTTAGTATTGGATTTCTAGCATTTGGAATATAGGGTCCTGTAATTTTTTTACTGGCAGAAATTGTTACTGCATGGTTATGTAATGTTCCACCCTCAGAAATCATAAGATAATAATAACCATTGTACTTGTAAACATGTGGTCCCTCTGCCCATGTGCCACCGCAATAGCCTCTAGTTAAAAAATACTTTTCGCCTACTAACTGCATTTGATTTAAGTTTAATTCTTGCATCCAAATCTCTGCCTGTCCCTCAAATTCAGGATCGGGAGGTACGTGTGAGCCAGTGTACCATACTTTTCCATCATCATCAAAAAACAAAGAGGGATCAATCCCAGGAGCATTTTGTAAAATGAAAGGTTGTGACCAGGGACCCTCAGGATTTTCTGAGGTCAATATAAAATTAACCATTTTACCATTCAAATTGTTTGTTGTAATAATATAAAATAATTCTCTATAGTAACGAATAGTAGAAGCATGAATTCCGGCACTGGAATTAATTGAATCCATATTTACATTTTGGTTTACAGTATAAAGTGCATTTCCAATTAAATTCCAGTTTATCAAATCTCTACTGTGATAGATTGGGATTCCAGGGAAGTATTCAAAAGTTGAATTAATTAAGTAATAATTGTCATCAACTCGACAAATACTTGGATCTGGTGCAAAGCCTGGTATTATAGGGTTACGATAGATCTCAGATTTTTGTTTAATTTCTGTTTTACAAGACGTAACTGATAATACTGCAAAAACGAAACATAATGTATTTAATAGTTTAAACATTTTGTATTTATGTATATATATGTTGCCTCTATTTTTTTAAAGGTTGAGTTGTAAAAGAATTACCAAAGAGAATTTATTCAAGATTAGATAAATAGATATAGATTGTTTCGATACTATTAATGATTATTAGTAAGGAGACCTTTCTATTCTATGAAAAAAAGTCAAGAAGTCAGTACACAGAGAAAAACTAAAACCAATGTAATTTCCGTTCCTGTTTAATAGGATAAAATACCGCTAATGAACCAAATATTCTTAGCTTAACTTCCCGTTTAAATGGTAGAAAATTATGAGTACACCTGTAAAACGTGTTGCATTCCATACATTAGGATGTAAACTGAACTTTTCGGAGACGGCCACCATATCTCGCGATTTTATCAGCTATGGTTTTAAAAAGGTCGACTACCAAGATGAAGCAGATATCTACGTTCTAAATACCTGCTCTGTCACAGAAAATGCGGACAAAGAAGCTCGAAAGCTTATCCGCCAGGCTAAGCGCAGGAATCCTGATTCATCTGTTGCAGTAATAGGCTGTTATGCTCAGCTGAAGCCAAATGATATTTCTGCCATTGAGGGGGTAGACATTGTGCTAGGCGCAAATGAAAAGTTCAATCTTCTGAACCACTTGAATAGTATTGAACTAAATAGAGGGACAAAAGTAATTCAATCTAAAATTGATTATGTACACAAATTTACACCGTCATATTCTTCTGGGGAACGAACCCGCTCATTTTTAAAAATTCAGGATGGCTGTGATTATACCTGTTCATTTTGTACGATTCCATTGGCTAGAGGATCAAGTCGTAACGATACCATTGAAAACACTGTAAAAACAGCCCAAAAAGTTGCTGAATCGGGTACCAGAGAGATTGTTCTTACTGGTGTGAATATAGGAGATTTTGGTAAAGGGTCTAGAGAAACCTTTTTTGATCTTATCCGGGAACTTGATAATCTAAAAGGCATTGATCGTCTCCGTTTTTCATCCATCGAACCCAATTTACTTACAGAGGAGATCATTGAATTTTGTGCTTTATCAAAAAAAATTATGCCCCATTTCCATGTGCCGCTCCAATCTGGTTCAGATAAAATCTTAAGCTCCATGCGACGGAGATATAAACGGAGATTATATGAAGAACGTGTTAACAAAATAAAATCTGTCATTCAAGATGCTTGCATAGGTGTAGATGTGATTGTTGGCTTCCCAGGAGAAACGGAAAATGATTTTTTGGACACCTATAGTTTTTTGAATGAATTGGATATTTCTTATCTTCATGTATTTACCTATTCTGAGAGAGCTAACACAGACGCAATAGGATTAGAAGATGCAGTTTCTAAAGAGAAGAGAGTGGAACGGAGTAAAATGTTGCATATTCTTTCAGATAAAAAGCAGCGGAGCTTTAATGAAAAATTAATTAATACTATACGTCCAGTATTATTTGAAAACATAAAAAAGGGAAGGCTGACGGGGCATACCGATAATTATGTTCAAGTTTGTGTGGCTGGAAAATCAAACTTAATTAATACAATCCATCATGTCAAACTCACTGTTAATCAGGGTTCTTATATGGAGGGGAGAACATTTCTACCTATTTAATTAATAGAGAGATACTTTTTTTAAGTGTATTTAGTGTTTAATAAATGATTCGTATTGAAAACCTGTCCAAATCTTTTCCAGATGGGGACCTATTCAACAATGTTAATATTTTTTTAAAACGCGGGATGAGAGCTGGGCTATTGGGACCAAACGGATCTGGGAAAACAACCTTACTACGCATCTTGCTAGGAGAAGAAACTCCTGACTCTGGAAACGTTAAAAAAGATAAATCTATTACAATTGGCTATTTAGCTCAAGATATTGTACCGGGATCAAATCGCTCTATTTTAGAAGAAGTGTTAGCAGCCTTTCCAGAAGTCAGTGAATTAGAAGGTAAAATTGAGATATTGTCTGAAGCTATCTCCAAAGATCATAAGAATATAGATTTGGCAGATAAATTAGGGAGGGCTCAAAACCGATTTGAGGCATTGGGCGGATGGACGCTAGGAGAGAAAGCAAAAAAAATATTGAGCGGCCTTGGGTTTGGAGAAGAAAAATTCACTGAGCCAATGGAAATTTTTTCAGGAGGATGGCGCATGCGGGTAGCGTTAGCAGCTATTTTACTGCAAGAACCGGATATTTTATTTCTAGATGAGCCGACCAATCATTTAGACCTGGAAGCAACTATTTGGTTAGAATCCTTTTTATCAGACT
The DNA here is from genome assembly GCA_964575125.1 of uncultured bacterium. Classification (GTDB taxonomy): domain Bacteria; phylum Fidelibacterota; class Marinisomatia; order Marinisomatales; family AB-629-J13; genus AB-629-J13. The sequence continues at coordinate 10,118 of CAZNQF010000038.1, read as the reverse complement.
GGAAAGGAGGAATGGTTATAATTAGTCACGATCGAGAGTTTTTGAATCGTTCCGTGAATTATATAATTGAAATAGATATGAAAAAGGTTACCCTTTTTACAGGAAACTATACTAAGTACACAGAAGAAAAATCTTTGCGCGTGGAACAACACCGCAGCGCATATCGAAATCAGCAGAAACAAATAAAAGATACAGAGCGTTTTATTGACCGATTTAGATATAAGAACACTAAGTCATCTCAAGTACAGAGTCGTGTAAAAATGTTGGATAAACTTAAAAGAATTGAGGCACCAACAGAACAAAGTCATGCCATGTCTCTACGGTTACCTCAGCCAACTCGCTCTCCATTGAATATAGTATCCTGCCAAAATGTAACTAAAAATTATGGTGATGTTGAAGTATTCAATGAAATGAAGATAGAGGTGGAGCGTGGACAAAAAATTGGTTTAGTGGGTCACAACGGTGCTGGAAAATCTACCTTACTCAAAATACTTGCTAGCGTTGAATCTGTGACTTCTGGTACGGTTCAAATTGGTAGTAATGTAGAAACAGCCTATTATGCCCAACACCAGTTGGAAACGTTAGACCCCAATGATACTGTTTTAGAATCTATTGAGAAAGTAAGCTCTGCATGGAGCGAAACAGAGACAAGAACCTATCTGGGGTCCTTTATGTTTTCCGGTGATGAGATTGAAAAATATATAAAGGTGCTTTCTGGTGGTGAAAAAGCGCGGGTGGCCTTGGCGCGAATGTTAGTTGAGCCCTCTCATTTACTTTTATTAGATGAACCTACAAACCACTTGGATATGGTGACACGGAATGTGGTTGAAAGTGCTTTGAGAAAATTTTCCGGTTCTATTGTTTGTATTTCTCATGACCGCCATTTTTTGAATAACGTAACTAATCTTACCTGCGAAGTGGGAGGTGGAGGTGTTCGAATGTTTGAAGGAAATTACGATTATTACGAATGGAAAAAAAAAGATGAACAATCAGCCAAATCTCTGATAACAAAAGCAAAGCCAGATACAAAAAGGAAGGCTGATTATAAAGAAATGAAAAAAAGACGAAACCGTTTATCTTGGATTGAAAAACGATTCAAAGCGATTGAAGCGGAGATAGATACCCAGAGGAGCATAACACAAGATTCAACTAACGGAGACAATTTTGAATTACTCCAAAAGGCAATGGAAAAGATGTCTGTTTTAGAGAATGAATATTTAGATTTAATGGAAGAGCAGGAGACCTTAGCAACAAAAGTTTAAAGCACCACCTGTTTTTTATCAAAACAATGAAATTTGTTTAGTGGTGCTCAAAAAGTAATGATAGTATTGATGTAGAAAACAACCTCGTTTATAAACAATATAATATATTCCCCTTTTTTAAATAATTAATTTTAATATTAGTCATATAGTTGACTATTGGACATATTTTAAAAATGAAAACAAATAAAAACATTTTTTTTACCCTAGGTTTACAAGAAGAAATTCAAAAAGCAATTAAAGAATTAGGTTTTAAACAACCAACGCCTATTCAAGAGAAAACTATCCCTCATTTAATGATTTCTGATCAGGACATCATTGCTACCGCACAAACAGGGACAGGAAAAACAGCAGCGTTTGGTTTACCATCAATTCACCTAACACAAATAGATAAAAAGAAAACACAGACCTTAATTTTAGCTCCAACACGGGAGCTGTGTGTACAAATCACGAATGATTTAAAAACTTATGCCAAATATGTGAATGGGATAAATATTGTAGCAGTTTACGGCGGTGCAAATATTAATTCTCAAATTGTATCTATTAAAAAAGGAGCACATATTGTAGTTGGGACTCCAGGAAGAACAAAGGATTTAATTAAGCGGAAAAAATTAGTTTTGGGAGATATAGAACGTGTGGTTCTTGATGAAGCAGATGAAATGCTATCGATGGGTTTTAAAGAAGATCTTGAAGCAATCTTAGCAACAACTCCAAAGAATAAGCAAACCCTCCTGTTCTCAGCAACTATGTCAAAAAAAATAATTTCTATTACCACAAAATATATGAGTAATTCTATCAAAATTTCTGTATCGAGAATGAACATGGGTGCTAAAAATGTGAAACATGTGTATTACATGGTTAATTCTTCAGATAGATATGAAGTATTAAAACGGATTGCGGATAGTAATCCGAACATTTACGGAATTTCATTTTGTCGAACTCGCCGAGAAACTAAAGTAGTTGCAAACAAATTAATTCATGATGGATATAATGCAGATGCAATTCACGGAGATTTATCACAATCACAACGAGATGAAGTAATGAAAAAATTCAGAAAAGGTCATCTGCAAATATTGGTTGCTACAGATGTGGCTGCAAGGGGATTAGATGTAACTAATCTCACTCATATAATTAATTATAATTTGCCTGATGATCCGGAAGTTTATATTCACAGAAGTGGTAGAACTGGTCGAGCGGGGAAAAGTGGTATATCAATAGCAATCATTCTTAAAAGGGATATGAGAAAAATAAAAGAAATTGAGAAACTATCCGGGATCTCCTTTTTAAAGGAGTTGGTTCCTACTGGAGAAGAGATTTGCAGAAAACAGCTTTATGCTCTCATTGATAAAATTAAAAAAGTAGATATTGATGAATCTCAAATTGAACCATTCTTACCTGATATTTATTCGAAATTAGAACGGATTAAAAGGGACCAACTAATCAAGCACTTTGTGTCAAATGAGTTTAACCGGTTTCTCTCGTATTATAAAAATTCGAAAGATATTAATGTATTAGAACGAAAAAACAAACAAGAGAAACGCAATAAAAAAGAACGAAGAAAAACACCGTTTAAAACTATTTATATCAATATTGGATCCAAAAACAAACTGAACCCTGTACGATTAATAGGGTTAATTAATGAAGCCCTTGGAAATTTAAATGCTGTCATTGGAAAAATATATATAAAAAAGAAATCCTCATTTTTTGAAATTGAGGATAAGAAAAAGGAAAAACTTTTAAAGGGTTTCAAAGCTGTAAAGTTTAATGGTGCACAAGTTAAGGTTGAGATATCTAATGAAATTTTAGAAGACACTTCTATAGATGAAAGAGGAAAAGGGAAAAAAAGAAAAAAGGGACGAAACAGAGAGTTCAGATTTAGAGGAAAAAAATCCCCGAATAAAAAAAGTGCTCGAAGAAAGAGACTCAAAAAGAAATAATTAAATTTCTAAGAAATCATCTAATGAGAAAAGAAAAATTTAGAAATATTGCGATCATTGCTCATGTTGATCACGGAAAAACAACCCTTGTAGATGGGATGTTAAAACAAAGTGGCACGTTTCATATCCACCAAGAAGTTGAAGAGCGAATCATGGATTCAATGGATTTAGAAAAGGAACGAGGGATTACTATTACGGCAAAAAATACTGCTATCTATTATGAGAATGTTAAAATAAATATAATGGATACACCAGGTCACGCAGATTTTGGGGGAGAAGTTGAACGTAGTCTCAATCTTGTTGATGGAGCGTTATTACTTGTGGATTCCAGTGAGGGTCCATTGCCACAAACTCGTTTTGTTCTGAAAAAAGCACTTGAAAAAGAACTCCCTATTATTCTAATTATCAATAAAATTGATCGTAATGATTCCCGAATTGATGAGGTTATTAATGAAGTGTATGATTTGTTTATTGACCTAGATGCTACGGAAAATCAAATAGATTTTCCAATTTTATACTCAAATGCAAAAAAAGGTATTGCCCATAGTAAATTGAATGATAAATCAACATCACTCAAACCACTTTTTGAAACAATCGTATCTATAATTCCAGGTCCAATTGCAGCGGACGAACATGTTCCACAATTTCTTATAACAAATTTAGATTATGACTCTTATGTTGGACAGGTAGCAATTGGTAGATTGAACAATGGAATTTTAGAGATGAATAAACCTTATTCTATTTGCGGAAAGGATGATATTACATATAATAATAAATTTTCAGCGATTTACACATTTAAAGGGTTGAAAAAAAATAAGGTAGAAAAAGTAGAATCAGGTGATATTATAGCTATTGCAGGATTAGAAAATATAACTATAGGTGATACGATTTCTTCTAATGAAGAACCTCTTGCATTGCCAAGAATTAAAATTGATGACCCCACAGTTTCTATGTTATTTTATGTTAACAATAGCCCCTTTGCAGGTAAGGAGGGAAAATATCTTACAACCCGACATATTAGCGAACGCTTAAAAAACGAAACATTGAGCAATGTTTCGTTGGAAGTTTTATCAACAGAAAGAACCGATGTTTTTGAAGTGAGAGGACGAGGGGAATTGCAAATGGCAGTTTTAATTGAAACCATGCGTAGAGAGGGATATGAATTCATGGTGTCTAAGCCCCATGTAATTACATACAAAGAAAATGGAAAAGTTTTTGAACCAATGGAAAAAGTATTTTTGGATATTCCAGAAGATAAAATTGGTGTCATTACTGAAAATTTATCAATTCGAAAAGGGAGAATGAATCATCTTCATAATCATGGACATGGACGTGCCTCTATGGAGTTTTCAATTCCATCCAGAGGTTTAATTGGATTTAGAAGTCAGTTTTTAACCGACACACAAGGTGCAGGCATTATGAATAAATTATTTGATGGACATGCTCCTTGGTTTGGTCCAATTCCTCAAAGAAATAGTGGTGCATTAGTGGCAGATAGACCGGGGAAAGTTACGACATATGCCTGTTTGGGAATGGTAGATCGGGGGGAATTATTTATAAACGTTGGTACAGAGGTTTATGATGGTATGGTTATAGGAGAAAGAAACCGCACTGAAGATTTAGTTGTAAATATTATTCGAGAGAAAAAATTGACAAATATGAGAAGCGCGACATCAGATGCGACTGTCACCTTACGCCCACCTAGGCAACTCTCTTTGGATCAATCCATAGAATTTATTGCAGAAGATGAATTAGTGGAGGTAACTCCTGCTTCGATTCGTATGAGAAAAATGGTGTTGGATAAGCATGAACGAAATTCACAGAGAAAAAAGGTTAAATTTTCAACTAATTAAACCAAAAAAAATTATAGGATTTAAAATAAGCCTAGTTATTTTTACTGTATTTTTTTATAATAGAGCAAATAAAGTATATGGAAATACAGAGCGTTGTCCGATAATAATAATTAAACACTACTATACTTTTTAGTGCACAACTAGAACTAGTGGTATGTTAGAAATAGACAATTTGGATTTGATGTAAGAAAAATAATATTAATTCAGAATCAGTTACTTTTTAAAGTTTTATCCCAATTTTACCTAAAAAAAGAATCATCATATAATAACAAAACACGGTTAGAGCAATTGAAATTAAGAGACTTGGATAAAACTCAATTCCTCTCTTGATAAAAATAGGAAAAGTGACAAACAAAGCTAAAGAAGGTATCACTAGCCAAAAAATGCTGGTAGAAAGATTTGATATTTTTTCTAAATCTTTAGTATCATAATAAAGCCAAAAAAATCCCAGAACAGAGACAAGAGGAATAGATGCAAGGACCCCTGCCATAAGAGAACTACGTTTTGCAATTTCAGAAACTGCAACAACCAACCCAGATGTGACTAATATTTTGATAAACGTGTACATTATAATTTTTCATCAAATTGTGTAATAGGCGGACATGTGCACATTAAGTTTCTATCACCAAACGCATTATCTAATCTTCCTACGGAAGGCCAAAATTTAGATTTTTTTGTCCATTCAGTAGGATATGCGGCCTCCTCTCTACCATAAGAATGATTCCAAATATCTGACGTGACATGACGCGCAGTATGGGGAGCATTTTTTAGAACATTATCTGTTTTATCTGTGCCACCATTTATAACAGAAAGAATTTCTTCTTTTATAGATAACATAGCATGACAAAAACGGTCCAGCTCTTCCTTTGTTTCACTTTCTGTTGGTTCAATCATGAGCGTTCCTGGAACAGGGAAAGACATTGTGGGAGCATGAAATCCATAATCAATTAGACGTTTAGCCACGTCCTCTTCGGATATACCAGCTGTTTTTTTATATTTTCTCAAATCTATGATAAATTCATGAGCATTAAAACCGCCAACACCACGGTATAAGACAGAGAAATCCTTTCCTAATTTTTTTGCCATATAATTTGCGTTTAGTATAGCAATTTGGGTCGCCTTTTTAAGACCACTTGTTCCCATCATTGCAATATAGGACCAAGAGATTGGTAATATGCTTGCACTACCAAAGGGTGCTGATGATACAGGATAGATTGCTTTATTTCCGCCAGTTTTGACTTGAGAATGGTTTGGTAGGAAAAGAGCCAAATGTGACTTGCAAACAATAGGGCCCATTCGAGGGCCCCCCCCTCCATGAGGTATAAAAAATGTTTTATGTAAATTAATGTGCATTACATCTGCCCCAAATTCTCCTGGCTTG
>CAZNQF010000038.1:3299-3678 GCA_964575125.1 uncultured bacterium | reverse complement strand
AGAAATTAGCTTAGCTCCAACTAAATAAACTTGGCCCCCAAAAGAGTGGACGATATCACAAATTTCTTTAATATTAGGCTCAAAAACACCATGAGTAGAGGGATAAGTAATCATTATCGCAGATAGGGAGTCTGAGTATTGCTTTGCTTTTTTATATAAATCATCCTTAGAAATGTTTCCATATTTATCACATTTAATAACTACCACTTTCATTCCAGCCATAATTGCGGATGCAGGGTTTGTACCGTGTGCTGATGCAGGAATCAGGCAGATGTTTCTATTTTCATTATTATTGGTTTTATGGAATGCACGAATTACCAATAATCCAGCGTATTCACCTTGTGCTCCAGAATTAGGTTGCATTGAAATATTATCAAAT
>CAZNQF010000038.1:0-3289 GCA_964575125.1 uncultured bacterium | reverse complement strand
GGTGGATATTTGCATACGCTGACCAGGTCACTGCCTCCATTTCTGTGGTGGCATTCAGTTTCATAGTGCACGAGCCAAGAGGAATCATGCTGGTATTTAAAGATAGGTCTTTTACTTCCAACCGATGAATATACCTAAGTAATTCGGTTTCTGATTGGTATAGATGAAAAACTGGATGTTGTAAATACTTAGAAGAGCGAATTAATGTTTTAGGTATACTTTGGATATGATTACTGTATTTGTTGGCATTAAATATTTTTAAAATATCATCTATATGTTTTTCAGTTGTAGTCTCATCCAATGTAATTCCTATATCTCCATTCCCATATTCACGAAAGTTTATTTTAAATGAATCAGCTTTTTCTTTCCATTTTTTCGGTGTTTTAAATTTAATAGTATCAAAAAATTGTTTATGGATAAGTTCATAACCAGATTGTTCTAGTGTACCAGCTAGATTTTTTGTAAGAGTATTAATTTTTTCGGCAATTTTTTTTAAACCTTTTGGCCCATGATAGACAGCATACATACCCGATAAAATTGCTAGTAGTACCTGTGCAGTACATATATTGGAGGTAGCTTTTTCTCTTCGAATATGCTGTTCACGTGTTTGAAGAGCCATTCTCAAAGCATAATTCCCATGCCTGTCCTGGGAAACCCCGATAATCCGTCCAGGAATTTTTCGTTTAAATTGATTTGTTGTAGAAAAAAAGGCTGCATGTGGTCCCCCATATCCCATAGGGACCCCAAATCGTTGTGAATTTCCAACTGAAGAATCAGCCCCCATTTTCCCCGGAGATTTTAATAATGTTAGTGCAAGTAAATCTGTAGCAATACATACAAACGCATTCGATTTATGTGCAGAGTTGCAAAGCGATGTAAAATCAAAGATTGCTCCTTCTGTATCCGGATACTGTACTAATGCCCCAAAAACAGAATCATCAAAATCAAATAAATTATGATTTGTTACAGTTAGCTTGATATTTAGTGGTTCAGCTCTTGTTTTTAGTACATCAATAGTCTGAGGGTGGCAAGTATCCGAAACAAGATATGTAGTTTTGTTTGAATTTTTAACCATGTTAAAAAACATTACCATTGATTCTGCAGCAGCGGTACCCTCGTCCAGCAGAGATGCATTAGCTAAAGGAAGATCTGTTAGGTCAGATACCATTGTTTGGAAATTTAGCAGTGCTTCTAACCTCCCTTGGCTAATTTCTGCTTGGTAGGGAGTGTATTGTGTGTACCATCCAGGATTTTCTAAAATGTTTCGTTTAATAACCCCAGGAGTTATTGTACCATAATAACCCATCCCAATACAAGAGCGATTTACTGAATTTAATTTTGCGAATTCTTTTAGTCTTTTTATGGTTTCTGTTTCTGTTTTTTCTTTTAACGGATTATGTGATGAAACATTTAATATATTTTCAGGTATTACTGATTTGGTAAGTTTATCTAGGGAAGTAAACCCAAGCTCTGTTAACATTTCCTTTATTTGTTTTTCTCTTGGTCCAATGTGTCTATCCTTAAATGGAGTTATCAGTTTTTTGGATAATTTCATTATTAAATAAAACCTATGTATTTGTGAAATAAATTAGCGCTCAAATTAATACTGGACTTATTACATATTACTATGATTGTTTCCATGGTTTAAAAAATTAATTAAATTAGAACCCTTATTTTTAGAAACATTTTAAATAAAACATGATAAAAGAGTAAATAAATGGCTTATGTTAGGAAAAAAAGTTAATTGAAATTTATTGAAATAATTGAAACCCAGTTATTTACTTTGGTAATCTATGCACCGATATTAGGTGCATTTTTTATTTTAAGCCAAAAAGGAGAATAATGAATTCGATTTACCAACTTAGAGAACTTCAAAATATTGATGATAGTCTTTCAGAAATTAGGAGCTATTTGGGAGATTTACCAGTAAAGGTAGAGGAGCTTAAGTCTAAAGAAACCCAATTAATTGATGACCTTGAAAAAGGAAAGGATCGTTTAAAACGTATTGAAGTTGAATTAAATAAAATTGAAGTTGAGATTGCCGGTTCAACAACAAAGATTGACACCTTAAAAGATCAGCTGTTTAAAGTGGGAAACAATCGTCAATACGATGCACTAATGTTAGAGATTGATCATTTAAAAGAATCTGTTGACGCAATGGAAACAAAAGACCTTGAGTTAATGGAAGAAAAAAGTCAATTGAAAGAAACAGTAACATCTCAAGCAGAAAACTTAGATAGTTTAACAACAGATTTAACTTCTAGGAGGGGAAAGCTTGAATCAGCTATCGCTGAATCTGGAGATAAAAAAGAAACTTTAGAAAAAGAAAGGCAAAATAAACGGGAAGAAATCCCCCAAACAATATTGAGTAGATATGACCGTATTTTAAAAGCAAAAAAAGGATTAGCTGTTGTTTCAGTGGATGGGAAAGCATGCGAAGGCTGTGGTGCAGCAATCCCTCCTCAAAAAATTTCTTATGTAAAAATGAAGAACAATATATATAATTGTGATATTTGTGGAAGATTTTTATTTTGGGAAGAGATTAAAACGGAATAGTATTATTGAGTCGGTCGGATGGTTACCTTGATATTCTATATTGAGGAGGAAAGTCCGAGCATCGCAGGACAGTGCGCCTCATAATTAGAGGAGTTCGTGAGAGCATGGAAAGTGCAGCAGAAAATATACCGTCCTGACTAACGTTGGGATAAGGGTGAAATGGAGGTGTAAGAGACCCCCAGATTTTGTAGAGATACTGAATGCTTGTAAACCCCGCTCGATGCAAGATCGAATAGGCTTCTAGGTGTGGTCCGCACCATTGTTTTTTTTAAACAGAAGAAGCGGGTAGATCGCATGATTTTGACGGAGACGCCAGAACCAGGTGAATGACCATCAATTGGGAATTGTAATAATTCTTAAGAACAAAACTCGGCTTATAGACCGACTCAATTTTTTTATTATAAATATGGTAAAAAAAATAAAACTGAAAGTCTTGGGTTTAGATGGAGAGCCCCTTAAATTTCCTGTAGTACAGAATAACAGAACATCTCCTATAATTTGGTTTAATATAAGTAAAGAAAATTCATACATAGATTTAAATGAAGGAGTTTTTATTTTCCACAAATGATAAGGTCTAAAATAGCAGGTATTGGATACAGTGTCCCTGATAGAATTGTAACCAATTTTGATCTAGAAGAAAGTATGGATACGTCTGATGAATGGATACAAAGTAGAAGCGGAATTAAGGAGAGAAGATGGGTAGAGCCGGGAGTTGGAACCTCAGATTTAGCTA
>CAZNQF010000037.1:8306-14117 GCA_964575125.1 uncultured bacterium | reverse complement strand
CGTGGAGAGTATTCAGGAGATTGACGGCATATTTGCTGATGAACATCCCACGGCCTTGAGCATTGTAAGAAATTATCAGCGGATTTTATATTGGGATAAATTTGGATTTCCGGAGTGGATGTTTTCCCGATATATTGGAGAGTTCTGGAGCATATTTCCATATTGGTGGATTGATGAGGAAAAAGCTACAGGGCTTGATAAAGCAATGGAAACCGGGGAAAAACTTCCAACAGCCCCTCTAGATATGAAATATTGGCCTGAGTATTTGAAAAATAAATAAAGATAAACATTTTTTCATAAAAAAATAATATAATAAATGGCTACCTATTTCCTCCGAAGATTATTATTAATGATTCCAACATTTTTGGGGTGTACGGTTTTGGTGTTCACAATCCTTCAGTTGGCTCCAGGTGGACCGTTGGAACAAACTATGATCCAACTACAAATGGGGGGGATGTCTGGAGGAGGAGAAGCAGGAGGAACATCCTCAAATATGATGGGGGGGAGTGTCCTCCCTAAATCCGCGTTAAAAGAATTGAAGCGATTTTATGGGTTTGATAAACCTATCTACCAGCGATATTTGATTTGGTTAGGAATTTGGCCTCGGGAAATAAAACACCGTGATTTTAAATTCGAGGTGGGACAAGATATTGTTGAAAAACGTGTGGGTAAACGGGATGGAAAACTTTGGCGTGTGGATATAAAAATTGATGCAAATGATGAGTGCAAGGTTTTTGAAAAGGATGGAACAGAGAGTGGTGCTTGGAAAGCATCTGTGGATGAAATATTGGAGGACGGAACAAAGCAAGCTGTCATTTTTCAACATGAGTTTTCAGGAATTCTAACTGGGAACTTAGGAGAATCTTATACATATGCTCGCCCAGTCACTGAGGTTATGAAACCACGTTTTAAGGTATCATTGTTCTTCGGATTGACAGGGATATTTCTTTCATATTTAGTTTGTATTCCATTGGGCATTCGAAAAGCTTTGAATCATGGCTCTATTTTTGATTTTGGTTCGAGTGCAGTTATCTTCATCGATTATTCAATTCCAGGGTTGGCACTGGGAGGCGTCCTGTTAGTTGTTTTTGGTGGTGGAAGTTTTTGGGATGTTTTTCCTTTGGGCGGATTTCGAAGTCAGATTGAGATTTGGGAAACTTTGACCTGGTATGAAAAGATTGCGGACCAAGTTCATCACATGATATTACCTATAATTGCTTGGTCAATAGGTAGCTTTGCAACTTTAACAGTTTTAATGAAAAATTCCCTGCTTGAGAACTTAAGCCAGGACTATATCCGGACCGCATTTGCCAAAGGGTTACGAGAGAAACGTGTGGTCTGGCTTCACGCAATGCGAAACAGCGTGATTCCCATTGCATCCGGAATTGGACATATAATCGGGGTGGTCATTATGGGATCATATTTTATTGAACGAGTATTCAACATTGACGGATTTGGACGAATGGCATATGAAGCTATTCTTCAGAGGGATTATCCCATAACGTTAGGGTTTTTAGTTGTGGCTGTCTTGATTCGCCTTGTGGGAAATATAATTTCTGATCTTGCACTGGCAACAGTGGACCCGAGGATTCGCTTTAAATGATATTTCGTAAAAAAGATATTGAGGAAAAACGTTTATCCATTCTCCAAAAACGATGGCTAAAGTTTAAGTCATTGAAGCGTGGATATTATTCATTAATTATTTTGGCGGTTTTATATGTAACATCATTTTTCCTTCCATTTTTGATAAATAACAGAGCACTGGTTGTAAGCTATAATAGTGAATTGTATTTTCCAGCTATAAGTGGATATATTTCTGGAAATACTTTTGGCCAAGATGTTCCAGGAGAAGCAAAATATCGTATTTTGAAGGAGTCATTTAAAAATGAGAATAGTGGTAACTGGGTTTGGATGCCTATGTATCCCTATTCGCCATTTGAGGATATATCAACAGAGGGTAATAAAATGTACGAACCACCCTCTTTCAAACATTGGTTAGGTACTGACAATACGGGACGGGATGTCTTTGCGCGGTTGTGCTATGCCTTTAATATCTCTATTTCTTTTGCCCTGTTTTTGACGGTGATCAATTACATTTTTGGAATACTAATTGGTGGTTCAATGGGATATTTTGGAGGAAAGTTTGATCTGTTTTTTCAGAGAATAATAGAAATTTGGTCCAGCCTTCCTATGCTATTTGTCATCATCATCATTTCATCAATTTTAAAGCCAACATTTTTATTGCTAATTGGAATTTATACATTAGTGAACTGGATAGCGATGACCTATTATATGAGAGCTGAATTCTATCGAGAGAAAGCTAAGGACTATGTTGCTGCGGCACTGAGTATTGGTCAATCTGATTTAAAGGTCATGTTTAGTCATATTTTCCCAAATTCTTTGGTCCCGGTTATAACATATTTCCCTTTCAGTATTATAGGAGGAATTTCTGCGCTGGTGGGCTTGGATTATCTTGGATTTGGGCTGCCTCCACCAACCCCCTCCTGGGGACAAATGCTAGATGTTGGGCTCCAAAATGTCACCAAATGGTGGATGGTTTTTGCTCCGGTTTCCGCTCAATTTTTAACTTTGCTTTCCATCGTGTTTATTGGTGAAGCTGTTAGAGAAGCATTCGATCCAAAAGTATATTCGAGGTTGAGATGAGTAGAGAAAAACTGCTTGAGATTAGAGCACTAAAAACCAGATTTAAGATTGGAAAAGAATGGGCAACAGCTGTCAATGGAATTGATTTTGATATATTCAAGGGTGAAACCTTGGGCGTCGTCGGTGAATCTGGTTCTGGAAAATCTGTGTCGGTTTTATCTCTGATTCAACTTATTCCCAATCCTCCGGGAGAGGTTAGCGAAGGTAGGATTAAGTTCAAGGATGAAATAATTTTTGACGGAGATGATTTAGAATCAATTAAGGGGAAAGAAGAGTTTAAATATTTCCCTAAATTGAAAGGATTAAAGAGGTCTTGGGCTACGCGCTTATTTTTTATAGGTTGGATTTTACTTCATATTGCATTACCCTTTAAGGGCATTCTTCTGTTTCTAATTTCACTTATTTCGGATATATTAGTAACCTCCTATGTCTTTTTTAGATCTCCTCAAAGTAAAGCCCTAAAACGATTTAGAAATACAATGTATAAAAAAATGCGAGACTTTCGTGGAGAAGAAATTGCGATGATATTTCAGGAACCTATGACATCACTAAATCCAGTATTTACTGTGGGGCTCCAAGTTGTTGAGGCGATTAAGGCAAAATCATTCTCCGATTATATAAAAGACGGAATTATTTCTACTGCTTTATCCATTAAGTCAATTCCTTTGAAATTAAGATTAAAAATCTCATTTGTAATAGGGATTATTATCGTGGTTATTTCTCAACTCATTTCAGGGTGGACCTTTAACTGGACAGATATAACAGTTAGTTTTCTGATTGGTATTGCTCTTCCGTCTATTACTGCATATATAATTTTGGGATTACGACAACTGATTTCTCAAGAATATTTAGAATACTACACAGAGTTATTTAATCAGGGAGTAAATTTATTAAGGAGGGTAGGAATTCCTGACCCGGAAAAAAGAATGAGTGATTATCCACATCAATTCTCAGGTGGAATGCGACAAAGGGTGATGATTGCAATGGCACTTGCAAAAAATCCATCCCTACTTATTGCAGATGAACCTACAACTGCTTTGGATGTGACTATTCAGGCCCAAATCCTTGATCTGATGTTGGACCTGAAAAATAAAAATGATGAAGCTGCAGTTATTTTAATCACTCATGATATGGCTGTGATAGCTGAGACCTGTGAACGTGTTATGGTGATGTATGGAGGAGTAATTCAGGAAGTAGCGGAAGTTGGTTTACTATTTGATAGTCCACTTCATCCTTACACAAAAGGGTTGCTGAATTCCATTCCGCATCCGGATGAGCATAATCCTGTGGAAAAACTTGAGACCATTTCTGGTATGGTTCCCAATATTGTAGATCTTCCTAGGGGATGTAAATTTTGTACTCGATGTGAGTTGGTTGAGGATAGGTGTCACACTGAGGAGCCGCTTTTAGTTGAACTGTCAAAAAATCATTTTGTACGTTGTCATGTTGTTGCAGAGGGAGCCCAAGGATGAATAAAAAACCGCTCGTTGATGTAAAAAATCTTTCAGTCAGTTTTCCTGTTTATGGTGGTGTCCTTTCTAGGAAAGTTGCGGAAGTCAATGCTGTTGATAATATTTCTTTTTCTATAGGGAAAAGTGAGATTGTGGGATTGGTAGGAGAGTCCGGTTGTGGTAAAACAACGGTGGGACGTGCTATGATAAATATTTTAAAATATGTTGCTCCGGATGTAGAGATTGGAGGAGAAATTATTTATAATTTTGATAATGAAAAAGTAGATTTCAATAAAATTCATCCCCGTAGAATGAAAAAGTTTAGGTCCCGGGTTCAAATGATTTTTCAGGACCCCTATGCATCTCTGAATCCCAGAATGACAGTAAGCCAAATTGTGTCAGAACCGCTCACAGTTCATACAAAATTGAGTCAAAATGAAAGACAGGAAAATGTATTTTCTTTATTGGAAAAAGTTGGATTAAGAAAGGACCACGCTGGACGATTTCCTCATGAGTTTTCAGGAGGGCAGAGACAACGTGTTGGTATTGCTAGAGCTCTTGCGACCAATCCAGATTTGATTATTTGCGATGAACCTGTGTCTGCTTTGGATGTATCTATTCAAGCTCAGGTAATTAACCTAATGATGGATATTCAAAAGGAATTTTCTGTTTCCTTTCTGTTCATTGCTCATGATTTATCGGTGGTGGAACATATTTCTGATAAAATTGCCGTTATGTATCTTGGAAATCTTGTAGAATTTGGTGATGCTACACAGGTCTATCATCACCCTAGGCATCCATACAGTCAGGCGTTACTGTCTGCCGTTCCGATTCCAGATCCGAAGAAAAAAGATCGAAAACGAATTGTTTTGACGGGAGATGTTCCTACACCGATGAATAAACCTTCGGGGTGTAGTTTTAGAACAAGATGTCCAATGGCAGAATCATCCTGTGCGGATGAAATACCAGTTTTAGAAACACATGCACCGGAGCACTGGGTTGCTTGCCCCATAGTAAAAGAAAAAGGATAGAAAATGAAATACAATGAATTTCCCTATAAAAGAATTTCTGTTGAATCACAAAAACAGTTAATGGAAGGGTGGTTAGACCGTTTTAAAAATGCCAAATCTGCTTTGGAACAAATTACAGTTTTGGAAGAGGTGGATGAAGCTGACCGTGAATACTCATCCTACCAAGCTATTGCCAGCTTAAACTTCAATAGAAATATAAATGATGTAGATGCAAAAGCAGAAAAAGAGTATTATGATTCCATCGGTCCTGACATTCAGGAAATTTATAATAAATTAGATAAAGCGATTGACTCATCGATATTCAAACAGGAGCTAAGAGAAAGATGGGGTGATACTTTTCTAAAGGATATTGAAATGGATCTGAAAACATTTGATCCTAAAATAATGAATATGCTTAGAGAAGAGACAGACCTTCGAAATGAATACACAAAGTTGATAGGGGGTGCTCAAATTGAATTTGAAGGAGAAACTTACAATTTAGCGGGATTAGGTCCCTTTCATACTCATAAAAATAGAGATATCAGGAAACGCTCATACATAGCTAGATTTGATTGGTTTGAAAAAAACGCTGAATCTTTTGATGAACTTTATGATAAACTTGTGAAATTGCGTCATAAAATTGCCACAACCCTAGGTTATAAAAATTTTACTGAGTTGGGGTATCT
>CAZNQF010000037.1:0-8296 GCA_964575125.1 uncultured bacterium | reverse complement strand
CGTTCTGATTTTGGTCCGGCGGATGTAGAGAATTTTAGGAATCAAATTGTCGAGCATGTAGTGCCGGTTGTTAATAAACTATTTGAACAGAAAAAGAAAATTCTAGGTTTGGACCATCTATATTTTTACGATGGAATTAATTTTAAGGAAGGAGATCCAAAGCCAAAAGGAACTCCGGACGAATTGGTTGAAAGTGCACAGAAAATGTATCACGACTTATCCCCTGAAACGGGTGAATTTTTTGATATTATGGTCAATGAAGAATTAATGGACCTTGTAAACCGTGATGGTAAAATGGCGGGGGGATTTTGCACTGCATTTCCAAAATATGAACGTCCCTATATTTTTTCAAATTTCAATGGAACTGATCACGATATCACTGTTTTGACGCACGAAGCTGGACATGCATTTCAGTGCTTTTCTAGTCGTAAACAGCCCTTGAGTAGCTATCTCTGGCTCACAATGGAATCAGCGGAAATTCACTCCATGAGCATGGAGTTTTTCACTTGGCCATGGATGGAAGCATTTTTTATAGAAGAGACCGATCGATTTAAATATAAACATATTGCTGGAAGCTTGTCTTTCCTTCCTTATGGAGCATGTGTGGATCACTTTCAGCACTGGGTATATGAAAATCCTGATGTATCCCCTTTAGAGCGGAAAGAGAAATGGCTGGAATTAGAATCACTTTATTTACCCAATAGAGATTATGATGATTTAGGATTTCCTAACTCTGGTGGGATTTGGCAGGGACAGCTTCACATTTATCAGGTTCCATTTTATTATATTGATTATACTCTTGCCCAAACCTGTGCATTTCAATTCTGGATTAAAAATGAAGAGGATTCTGAAAAAACATGGGACCAGTATTATCGTCTATGTCAGGCAGGCGGAAGTTTACCTTTTACTGGATTAGTTAAATTAGCAGGATTGAATTTACCCTTTGACGATGGTTGTTTAAAATCTGTTGTTGATAAGGTCTCCCAATGGTTGGATAAAATAGATCCGGCAGCTCTATAATATATATATGTGTGAATTTCGAATAACCAAATTATTTCGGAAAAATTGGGAAAAGAAAAAGCAGTAGTTCTTCTAAGCGGAGGACTAGATTCAGCTACAGCTCTCGCTATTGCAATTCAAAGCGGATTTAAGATATTACCGCTTACCATTGATTATGGTCAAAAACATATTTGGGAGATTGAATCATCTAAAAACCTAATTCGACATTTTAAGATTTCATCTCATAAAGTTTTCAAATTAGATCTATCCTCCATAGGAGGCTCTGCGCTCACTGATGATATTGAGGTCCCTAAAAACCGTAATAATGAAGAAATAAGTGAGGAAATTCCTATCACCTACGTTCCAGCTCGCAATACAATCTTTCTCTCCATTGCATTGGGATATGCGGAAGTAAAAAATGCTAACCATATTTTTATAGGGGTCAATGCAATTGACTACAGTGGATATCCAGATTGCCGCCCTGAATTTATCCAATCATTTGAAACTACAGCAAATTTAGCTACAAAAATGGGTGTTGAAGGATTTAGAAAAATTAAAATTCATACACCTCTCATTGATATGGAGAAGAGTTCGATCATTAAAACAGGGATTGAGCTTGGTGTTGATTATTCAATAACTCACTCGTGTTACGACCCTAAGTCAGATGGCAAACCCTGTAAAGAGTGTGATGCATGTATTTTAAGATTAAAAGGATTTGAAGAAGCCGGTTTAAAAGACCCTCTGATATAGAACTATGAGCTATAAGGTCAAAGAAGCATATTTAACTATTCAAGGAGAGGGATATCAAACAGGTAGGGTTGCAGTGTTTTGTCGATTCACCGGATGTAACCTTTGGAGCGGGTATGAGAAAGATAGAGAGGGTGCAGAATGTGATTTTTGTGATACAGATTTTGTAGGGACCGATGGTCCTGGAGGCGGTGTGTTTGAGGATGAAAGATCCTTAGTCCGACATCTACTCTCTTTTTGGAATTCTTCTAGATATCCATTTATAGTATTTACAGGAGGCGAACCACTCTTGCAAATGGATAAAAAATTAATCAGAGAATTGAAAAAAAATCATATTGAGATAGCTATAGAAACAAACGGAACAATTATTCCTCCAAATGGAATTGACTGGGTATGTGTAAGTCCTAAAGCAGGCACAGATTTGATTGTCAAAACCGGAGAGGAATGTAAAGTAGTTTATCCTCAAAAAGATTTAGATTTGGACACTTTGTTGAAGTTAGATTTTAAACATTTTAGTTTACAGCCTATGGATGGAAAAATGATAAAAAGGAACACTCAAATTGCAATGGATTATTGCAGAAAAAATCCAAAATGGAGTTTAAGCATACAGACCCATAAATATCTAGAGATTCCTTAAGGATATCTATGGAAATATATAAAAAATTCTCTTTTGATTCTGCTCATTATTTACCAAACCTCCCAAGTGATCACAAATGTAGGAGGATGCATGGGCATACATTTTACGTTACACTATTTGTTAAAGGAAATGTAGACCCAAAGATTGGATGGATTAAAGATTTTTATGAAATTAAACAATTGTTTCAACCCATCCATGATGAGTTGGACCACCAGGTTTTTAATGATATTAAAGGACTTGAGAATCCTACAAGTGAACATTTAGCAAAATGGATCTGGGATAAAATGAAAATAGTACTACCTGAGCTATCCAAAGTCGAAGTTGCTGAAACCTGTACGACAGGTTGTTTTTATGAAGGGAAATAATTAGTATTTATCCTAAAAATACCTATGAAAATAGCTATTCAAAAAATATCGAAAGAAGAATTAATAAAGTTGAATGTTTTCAGCTGGCCCATTTGGGAATGTGAGATCTCTGAGTTCCCTTGGACATATTCTGAAAAAGAATCCTGTTTTATTCTGGATGGAAAAGTTGAAGTAAAAACTGAATTTGAAACTGTGATAATAGAGGAAGGGGATTTTGTTGTTTTTCCAAAAGGTTTAAATTGTACATGGACAGTAAAAAAATCAATCCGGAAACATTATTCATTTGGTTAAATCAATTAGATAATATTTAAAGTGGAAATTTTTTGTCTGTGATAAATTGTTTTTCAATTGAGTGATCAGACTATTTTTAACATTTATAATCCTTTGGAGTTATGCTCTGAAATAAATTCTGCAATCCAAGATTACCCAAAACAAGTAAAAAATAAATACCCCCCAAATGAATAATGTTTTGAAATCAATCAATCCTTTCAATGGTAAAAGAATTGAGACACATTCATTGATGAAAGCCAAAGATGTTTTACAATCAATTAATGATTCTCAATCTGCATTTGCTAAGTGGAGTGTGTTTACAATAGGTGAAAGAATTAAATACGTTGAGAGCCTGATTGAAATTTTAAAAGAGAATAAAAAATCCCTTTCATCTCTAATTACTGATGAAATGGGAAAGGTGCTCAAAGAGTCCAGAGCTGAAATTGAAAAATGTATTTGGTTGTGTGAGTTTTATGCAAATAACAGTGAAAAATTCTTAAAATCGAAACGAAAATACTACAATAACTTTGAAAGTAAGATTTCATACCAGCCATTGGGAATTATTCTTGGAATTATGCCATGGAATTTTCCATTTTGGCAGGTTTTTAGGTTCGCCATCCCTACACTTATTTCAGGCAACACCGTCCTATTAAAGCATGCTTCCAACGTACAGAGCTGTTCAAAAAAGATTGAAGATTTATTTATTACTGCAGGATTCCCCTCAAGAACTTTTCAATCGCTAATTATTTCTTCTATTGAAATGGAACCTTTTATCTCTCATCATCAAATTTCAGGGTTATCACTAACTGGAAGCACCGAAGCTGGGAAAGCAGTAGGAAAAATTGCAGGAAATAGCTTAAAAAAAACTGTTTTTGAATTAGGAGGAAATGATCCTTATATTATTTTAAGTGATGCAAATCTAGATCAGACTGCCAGCGCATGTATAAAAGGAAGATTCCTAAATGCAGGACAAAGTTGCATTTCAGCTAAACGACTGATTGTTGTGAAAGATGTGCTAGAACCATTTACTGATCTATTTATTAAGAAAATGCAAAGATTGAAGATGGGAGACCCATTAGATAATAATACAGATATAGGGCCAATGGTAGCTTTGAAAGCTAGGGACTCACTTCATGATAAGGTTAACGCAAGTGTAGAGAAGGGAGCAGAGATCCTTTTGGGAGGATTTATTCCTGAAGGTAAAGGTTCATTTTATCCTCCTACTCTTTTATCAAATGTTGTTCCTGGGATGCCAGCTTTTGATGATGAACTGTTTGGTCCGGTTGCATCTATTATTGCAGCTTCAACTGAAGAAGAAGCGATTCAATTGGCTAATCAATCTTTGTTTGGTCTTGGAGCTGCAGTGTTCACAAAAAATGTAAAGAAGGGGAAGAAAATTGCAGAGGAACAAATACAAGCTGGAATTTGTTTTGTAAATGATTTTGTAAAATCTGATCCTAGAATTCCATTTGGTGGTATAAAGGACTCAGGCTATGGAAGAGAACTAGGAAAAGAGGGAATCAGAGAATTCGTAAACATTAAAACTATTGTGACGAAATTAGATGAATGAATCAGAGCTACGTGAGTTATTAAATAGAATCGGGCATTTATTTTTTACCCAAAAAATAGGTAAATCAGAGAAGGGTTGGTTAGTTACAGGCACTCTCAATCAACATACAAGTTTAGAGATTTTGAGTAGAGAGTTAAAGAATAGTTCTTATACATTTAAAATAAAGGAGGATGGAGAAAGTTTATTTCTTCATATTGAAGACAAAAATGTATTGATAAATATTCCTAAAATTCCGAATATAAATATAATCCTGTTTTTTCTTACAATTTTAACGACATTATTTGCAGGTTCGGTGATGGAAGGAGGAAATATATTTCAAAACCCAACGGATATATTGAAAGGTGTCCCATTTTCGATAACGCTCATGCTTATTTTGGGGACCCATGAATTTGGTCATTATTATTATGCAAAAAAACACGGAGTGGATGCAACACTTCCGTTTTTCATTCCAGCACCAACTCTTATAGGTACATTTGGGGCGTTCATTAAAATAAATTCTCCTATAAAGGAAAAAAGTGCTTTACTTCAAATAGGAGCTGCAGGACCAATCGCAGGATTCATTATTGCGGTGCCTGCTCTCATTATTGGTCTGACACAATCTTCAGTAATTACAATGGAGGAGTCTTTTGAAGGAATACATTTAGGAGACTCTCTTCTTATGATGGGTTTAACTGGAGTAATTTTTCCTGAGCTAGAGACCAATCAGGATATTCTTTTGCATTCAGTTGCCTTTGCAGGATGGATTGGGTTGTTGGTAACCATGCTAAATTTATTACCAATAGGGCAACTAGACGGAGGTCACATTGCCTATGCAATGCTGGGAGAAAAATACGAAATTGTTGCAAAAATTTCATTGTTATCATTAATCCCATTAAGTTATTTTTCTTTTAATTGGTTGATTTGGGGTGCATTAATAATCGTTCTTATGCGTACGTTGAAACATCCCCCCGTTATGAATGTCTATGAACCTCTATCACCTCAGGATAAAAATATCGGTTATATATGTTTTGCAATTTTTATTTTGTGTTTTATTCCCGCTCCGTTCAGTTGAGAACTTTTCGAAATTTATTATTAGTGCTTCTGTTGTTTACTTTTATTATTGCTAATGAAAGGATGGGCGATTGGAATTGTTATACATCAACTTTGAACATCCGAGATGTTACTATATTTAATGGTACCGTTTATTGTGCAACGGATGGAGGGATATTAAAGTTTGATCTTCAGACACATAGCTTTACACCTTTTACAAAACTGAATGGATTAAACTCAACAAACTTATCTGTCATAACGGTGGGGCGAGATCAACTTCTATGGGTCGGAGGAAAATCTCCGGGATTTCTTCAGAGGTTTAATCCGTCAGAAGAAATGATTGCCGATGAATTTCCTTATAAATTTTCAGAGATATCACACATAGTATCTGGAGATTCCATTGCATATGCAGTGTATAGGGAAAATCAGGATTGGGGAATTGCAGAATATCATTTTGAGGATGGATCTTTTAAACATCATGATTTATATCCTGTATGGAATTTGGCAGAAAATGGGATAAATGATATCAAGATAATGGATGAATCAGTATTTGTAGGAACTCACTCAGGTATTTATCATGGGCTCACTGGTGCCAATCCAAATTCGTGGCTCTTGTTTTCTGAAGGAATTATTGGCAATGTTTCGGATATTGAATTTTCAGGTGATTCACTTTGGTATAATGAAGATTCGAACTTATATGTTATGAGCTAGGAATCACAAATAATTTTGGAGGTGGGTCAGGAACAGTTATCTTTGATTGGAAATTTTTACCCAGATAATTTTTGGGGGATTAATACGTCTTTTACACAGTTGATAGAAATTGGGGGAAGCGAAATAATCAATCTAAGTTCAAAGGCAAAATGTATTTTAACATACAGTGATTCTCTTATTATTATTGGAACAGAATCAGGATTGGCAATAAAAAATTCACATCTAAATACATTTATGACCTATGTCCCTAACACACTTCCCACAAATCAAATTAGCGCTGTTTCTGTTATGGCTGATGGTCGGTTAATTGCAGGCTCATCCAAAGGCCTATCTATTTTTGAACCATGGGGGTGGCGGAATATTATTGAAACATCGACTGATAATATTTTAATCCATGATAGTTTTAATCCATCTTATTTTTCCGCAGATACAATACCTATTGATTTTGGTGGATATATTTCTGATATTGAGCAAGGACCAAATGGGAAAATATTTTGTGCAATTAGGGGAACTTACCCTGAGCCGCGTCGTCATGGCGGTGGGGTTGTTATTATTGATATAAATAATCCTGAAGATTTCACGCTTATTGATACAACCTATTTGGATTATTTCTTAAATGAATATATGGTAGTGAAAGATTTAAGTTTTGACCACTCAGGTAATCTTTGGGTGGCAGATACTTATGCGACAACCCGTTTAACACCTATACATAAGATGAACCCTCAAGGTGAATGGACCTCACTCAGCTATGATGATTCGGGCTATAATTTCAGTTTGACCCCCAATACTATTGAAATAGATGTGTGGGGAAGAATTTGGATAGGATTTTTCACAGGTCAGGAAAATACGGTGAACGGTTTTTCTTACCCAAATGGTGGACTCATGATGTTGACAGTTAATGAATCAACGGGTAGTATTATTGTAAATGATATTAGTTTATCTTCGATTTATACTAATCACTCAATTTGGTCATTGGGTGTTGTAAGGAACAGACTTTTTGCTTTGTCACCCAATGGTATGACTTATTTTGATCTTCAAAATAGTAATAATAATCCGGTTCAGCGCCAAGGACCGTTAGGATTAGATGGGACACCATTTACTTATTTCCCTCAGATTTCTTTTGATGGTCCAGACCCAGGGGCTAAGTTAAAAGTTGACCCAGAAAATAATATTTGGGTAGGTTCATCAAATCAGGGTGTTTATGTTTTACTTGACAATACACTCTATTGGCCCAACGCAGATGGAATAAGGGAAGCAAATACGCACTTACTTTCTGATAATATTTCAGATATTGCTTTTGATGAAAAACTAGGTATAGCCTACATTGCATCAAACAGAGGAATCAATAGCTTAAAAATTCCATTTTCAAAGCAAAAGAAAGATTATTCTAAACTAAAAGTATTTCCCAGTCCTTATTTAATTCCTTCAGATAAACCCATGGTCATTGCGGGTACGGTCCAAGCTTCTTCCCTTTTGGTGACGACAATTACTGGACATGTGATTTTTTCTATTAGGCACGAAGAAATGGGAATTCATGGGGATCAAATCACATGGGATGGTCGTGATAATTTTGGAGAATTGGTTGGGAGCGGGGTTTATTTACTATCTATTTATAATCAGGATGGATTGTTCGCAGTTGAAAAGATAACAGTTATAAGGAAATAGCAAAATTTTTCAAATGATACACCTACCTTTTTCACTGATCAAGAAACTCAGGGGTCAGCCCGAATTCATTTTTGAATTCAGTAGCTATAGAACTGATCAGTTCCTTTCTTTGGTTATATGGAAGGAAACTGCTCTTCATAGCGGTAATGGTCAGCTGTCTAAAATCGTTTAGGCTAAGATCAAACAATTCATGAGCGATATAAAATTCCTTTGTCAATGTTGTGTCTGACATAAGTCGATTGTCTGTATTAAGAGTCACCCTAATATTCCTGTCATAATTATACTTATACGGATGTTCTTTTA
>CAZNQF010000036.1:0-14320 GCA_964575125.1 uncultured bacterium | reverse complement strand
ATCTCCTACCTTTTTGGTATTTCCTCCAATGTGATCAAAATGTAAATGAGTACAATATACATCTGTAATATCTTCAGGAGAAAATCCATAATTTTTAAGAGATTTTTCTAAATTAAGATTTTCCAAATCAATACGATATATATCTTTAAATTTTTCTTGCCACTTGGTACCGTTACCCGTATCTATGATTATTTTATGATTCTCACTCACCAATAGTAAAGAACGAGTTACCATCTTAATACGATTTTTATCATCAGCAGGTGCTTTCTTTTCCCAAAGAGGTTTGGGAATAATCCCGAACATAGCTCCACCATCCAAAGCAAATTCACTTGTCTCAATACTGAAAAGTTTATAAGGACCTATTTTCACACTATTAAATCAAATCTAATTTTAGATTAATCAACCCTAATTTATTTGGGGAAATCTTTTTACACAACATTCTAATAGAATCTAGTAAGATTAATTTTTTTGAAATTAAAAATGTATTGCTATACATGTCTAAAATAGATTCTGCTTTTTCAATAAAATATTTTCCCCCGAATTCACAATAATTAATTAACCCTTTCTCTGCAGAAATTTTATTTTCCATCGTTTTACCATCAATTTTTATTTCTGACACCCAAGTATTAATTGACTTTTTAAAAAGATATGTTCTAACATAATCAGACTTATAGATGTGATAAGCTGCATTAAATTTACTTATAAGATTTATGCTATTAGAATTAAAAACGGGCTCAATAAAGTTATCTATTTCTACATTTTTTTTCTGGACCCCTCCAAGAAAATTAAATTGATTTGCTAGTTTTAGAACGCATTGAATGAATGCCCAACTGTTCTCTTTTTGAACATTACTAAATGCAAATGCCCTCAATATATGATAAGAAAATTTTCCGAAATTATTAAAATCCTGCATTAACAAATTTATAACACTTTCCAAAATTGCTTGTGGACTATCTGCTAAAACAAAAAGTTTTGCTGCTTCTTTTTCAACTATTTTATCATCATTATTTAATAGAGAATCCTCCAAATCCATTATAAATACACTATGTGAAACACCTTCATTTCTGATTTTATTTAAAATAAATTTGTCTCTTTTCCTTACAGGCTTTTCTCTTAAAAACCTATCTGCAAAATCCATTAATATTTGGCTGGGATATTTGCGATCATCACCAATAATATTTTTAATAGAATTTATTGTAATTACTGGGTGATTCCCAGGCTTACCATAGTATCTGATACGCACCGCTCTTAAAAAAAGTGATTTTAGATCTTTTACTAGTTCTATTTCTTGTAATTTTTCTTTAGATATATTTGTGGTCATTTACTTAGTTTATTAATAAAAAAGACTAATAGAAATAAAATTTGATTTAATGCTGTTTTTTATACAATGATATGCTTCGCATGATCACTAATTTCTGAGAAATTATATTTCTACGCAAGTATTTATTCACTACTTTTGATGTGGCAGACTTTCCGTATCGTTGGTGAATAATTCAAATATTCAAAAATAAAAAAATATATGCCAGATGAGTAATCTTTCATTCTAAAACTAATTGTGTTACAGTCAAACCTAAGTGGTATTTTTTTTTCTATTAATATTTTTCCTAAAATATTTACTATTGAAAAATTTATATTTTCCTGATCTTTTTTATTAATATTAAATCTAACTTGATTATTACACGGATTTGGAAACCCAAAAGAAACATCATTCCAATTATCTTCACAATCTGAATAAGTATCTTCTTCATCACATATATCATCTCCATCGGAATCATTTAAACAATGTCCATCACAGCTCCTAAATGGTAATGGGAACTGACAAGTTCCATCATCATGAATAGCCTCAGAATTGTAATTACACGCTTCCGAATCAGTACATCCTTGAATTGCTTGAGAAGCTAAAAATGCATTAGGAATCCCCCATCCATATGAATTATTTGGAAAATCAGAATTGTCTGCTGAATTAAGGATTGCTTCTCTTATCTCAGTATTTGTCCAATCAGGATGAGCTTCCAATAGCAGTGCGCAAATACCAGAAATTAACGGAGTTGATAATGAGGTTCCATTTCCGTACAAATATGATTTTTTTGATATTGCACTTGCGAAAAATGTTCCTTTTCCTAATGCACACACTTCCGGTTTTATACGGTTGTCTGTTGTTGGGCCTATTGAGCTAAAAGAAGCTATCAGCCCATATTCATCAACTGCTCCACAAGAAATCACATCAAATGCATCTGCAGGAGCAACGATACCTCCCACACCAGAATTTCCCACAGCTGTTATGATAATCATCCCTCGCTCTATAGCTATATTCACTGCTACAGTTATGGGTGCTGTTTGCCCATCCATATCCGATTGGGCGTACCAATCTATATAACCTATTGAAGATGATACTATATCAGCACCTAACAATTCTCCCCATTCCAATCCAGCTATGAAATAATCTTCTTCTATAGGTTCCTCCAAAGAAATATCCTCAGTTTTACCAAGCAAAAATTCAGACCTATATGCTGGTCCCACCAATGTGTCTGGTTTAAATCCTGCAAGTACTGATAATACTTGTGTTCCGTGGTTATGCTGATTATTTAAATCCTTTCCCTCTTCATTATAAACTATGCTATCTTGATCAACAAAATCATAGGCTGCTATTACATTTAAGGAATCAAATGCTCCGTGATCGAGACGGAATCCAGAATCCAAAACTAATATCCTTACTCCATTTCCTGAATAACCTGCATCATGTAATTGATCTACTTTTATTTGATTTAACTGGTTAAATGAATTTCCGTAAAAGCTTGAATCAGCTTTCGCTTTATTAAGTGATTCAAAATATTCGATTGATCTCCTTTTACCATTTTTAACAGATTCTATTTTTTTAACAAATGGAAAGCTGTAAATCATATCTAATTGGCTGATAGATGCGACAACTGAAACTGCATTCAACCATTTTGATATAGTTCTAATTTGTGCGCCAGAGGTCTTTATTCGATCTATATATTTAGTACTGACGGGAACGTCAAACTCGTCAATTAGCTCTTCTTTATTTATTTTCATCCTTCGATTTATTGAACGAGGATCCAAAGATGATTTAATAAATTCATATTGATAATTGTTTTTATCATTATTCCCAATTTGCTTATCTACGAAAAAGATCCAACAATAAAATAAACTCTCATCTCCTTGCCTTTTTTCCAATTCTTGATAGTTGAATTTCATACCAAGTAATATTTGTAGTGTAAACATCATTGCAAATATTACCTTAATGTAATTGGATTGATTAATTTTTAATTGATTCATACATTTTATTATTGTCAATGAAAGTTTCAGTTTAATTTACGTGGACAAATTCATTAATCATGTATATTTTTACAAATTCTCCAAGTCAAACAGATGACCTATTTAAGGAATCTCTAAATTGGGTAACCCCTACTGAGAATATCTCTAATATTTCAATATTACATGATTTGGTTTCCCAAATTGGGAAATATCCATTTTACACTAAAACAAAATCTGCTTCATCGTGGAATTGCTTATATCATACAGACTATTCAAATAAATCTCAATTTGACACATTAGTTAAATTTGTGAAAAATAATCTAAAATGTCCGGATGGAGTTTTGTTTCAGGCTGATTCAGGGAAAAATTTTCATGGTCAGAAAAACAGAGTTTGGGAAGCGAATAAAGGCAATATCCATCTTTCCGTTTTGCTCACACCAAATGTTTCTACAAAAAAAATGAATAGTAAATTTTTAGCCATGACAGTTACATCTATCATTGAAATGTTAGATTCTATCCCAAGTTTAAAAGAAAAGTCTAGCATAAAATGGCCAAATGATATTTATATTGGTTCCTCAAAAATTGGTGGCATAATAACACAGTGTTTTACATTAAAAAATAAAGTGAGGGCAGTTGTTCTAGGTATTGGATTGAATGTCGAAACTCTCCCAAAAATTTCAGGAGACAAGTTTACTCCTAAAATTAATTGTCTAAAAAATTATTCAGAAACAATTCAAATTAATTCTATTTTTTTTAAATTATTGGAATCATTGTACTCACACTATCAATTATTGCAAATAGATAAAATCTCCAAATTTTATGAAACATATTTAAAGAGATCACTAGTTATAGAAAAAACCGTAAAAGTTCATCCGAACCATAGAAATAGACCCCTAATTTCTGGAAAGGTCATTGGTATTAATAATGATTTACAATTGAAGATTGAAAATATCTCCACTCCTATTAAAGACGGAAGATTAGAAGTTTTAGATTTTTTTTAGACTAATACCTGACAAATTAAAAGTCCATCCCGAACGGGAAGGATTTGATTAAATACATCTTGGTCATCATTAGCTAATTGATTTGTTTCATTGATAGCTTTTGTTTGGTCATCCTTAGGATCCAATACCATCCCATCCCAAAGAGCATTGTCAAAAACCATGAGCCCACCTTTTCTGATTAAAAATTTTCCCCTTTTATAATAATTAGGATAGTTCTGTTTATCCGCATCTACAAACATAAAATCAAATTTATTATCAAGATTATTTATAATAGAAAGGGCTTCACCGGTGAGCTGCTTAATACGATTCCCCCATTCTATATCTTTAAACACAGTTTCAGCTATGGGAGAGGGTGAAATATCAATGGTGGTTACTGTACTGTTACCTTGCAAGACTTCAGCCATCTTCAAAGCTGAATAGCCAGTAAATGTTCCTAGTTCCAATACGTCCTTTGCATTCATTAGTTTTAATAATAATTGCAAAACGTTTCCAACCATTTTACCTGATAGCATTTGAGGAAGCGCTTCTTTATTATATGTCAATTCTTTTATTTTTTTGTAAATCTTCGGTTCTCCTGACGAATAATTTTCACAATAATCAAGAATTTTTTTTGAAACAATATCAATCATAAATAAAGCATCCAATAGATAAGAATACCGGTTGCACTCACATAAAGCCACATTGGAAGAGTGATTTTTGCAATTTTTCTATGTTTTTTTAATGAATTGTTCCAACCATGGTACAAGGTGAATAGCGCTAACGGAGTAATAATTGCAGCTAAGAAAATATGACTGATTAGTATCAAGTAATAAAAAACTGTCCAGTCTCCAATATACAATTTTGGACCACTTTTAAACCAATGGTAAATTATATAACTCATCAAAAACGCAGTGGATGTACCAAATGCAGAAAGCATAAATCTTTTATGAATAATCTGTTCTTTTTTACGAATAAAATAATATCCGAATATGAGCAATATTGTGGTTATAAAATTAAAAAGAGCATTAATTTTTGGCAATAAACTAACATCTAGCCTACCTTCTAGATTCTCTGGTCGTGGACCTAAAATTAAAAAAGCAACTGCTCCAATAATGATAAATGAAGTTATATAAATGATTTTTGTCCAGAAAAAATCATTTTTCCCTAGCATACTATGAGAACTCCTTTCCTAACTGTTTAATATCTCTAACTAATTTTTTAACATCATTACTCTCTGTACCTATATAGTAACCTCTAATTTTCATATTCGGATCTATCAGGGCAAATCTCGTACTATGAAATACAATTTCTTCAATGTCCCCCATTTTAAACCCATTGGCAATAAGATTTTGAATATTATCATATTCACCTGTTAAAAAATGCCATTTTGCAAAATCTGCATCATATCGTTTTCCATATTCCGTTAAAATATCAGGTGTATCATAATCCGGATTGACCGTTATGGTAATCATGCGAATATTATCATTTTCCAAAAACGTTTGATGAACAGATTTCATTTCTGTACTCATAACAGGACAAGGACCTGCACAGGTGGTAAAAATCAAATCAGCCACCCAAATCTTTCCTGAAATATTTTCTTCCGTGAATAAATTTCCGTAATTATCTATTAATTCGAATGATGGGATTTCACCCAGAATCGGTAACGGTTCTCGGGAACACGAAGAAAAAATAATTGCTAAAAAGAAAATTTGAACCTTATAATCCATAATAGTATATCTTATCTATTATAATTAAAATTAATAAAGCAGGTAAATACACCACAGACGCTTTTAAAATTAATAATGCATTTTTATTGTTTCTGTTAAATGCTAGCGGGACTGCAGAAGCGGCAAATATTAGAGACAAAATAAATACACCAATAGCATATATCCACCCTGAATTTCCATTAACATAAAAAAGAATAGAGACAGGAATCAGAAGAGTTAAATGCCAAAAAATCTGTCTGATTGTTCTGGTTCCATCTTCTTCAACAACCGGAAGCATTTTAAAACCCGCTCTTTCATAATCATCTCGGCACACCCAGGCAATAGCAAAAAAATGTGGGTGTTGCCAAATGAACAAAATGGCAAATAATAACCATGCTTCTACATCTAAACTACCTGTTGCTGCTGTCCACCCTCCCATGGGGGGAATAGCACCGGGAATAGAACCAATGGTTGTATTTAGCCAGGTTATTTTTTTCAATGGCGTGTACACAAGCACATAAAGAAACGCAGTCAGTAAGGATAAAAATCCCGTAAGAAGATTCACTTTCCAACTCAATAGAGTACATCCTATTAAAATAAGAATAATTCCAAATATCAAGGCTTCAGAAGGAATAATTAGTCCTGACGGAAGAGGTCGATTTTTAGTTCTTACCATGCGCGTATCTGCCTCTCTCTCCAGATAATGATTTAACGCTCCTGCACCTCCTGCACTTAATCCAGTTCCCAACAATGTAGTGAGAAGTAGACCGAAAGAAGAAATCACATTTCCACCAAGATAAAATCCCAATATCGTAGTTATCAAAACCATTATTAAAATTTTTGGTTTACAGAGTTCAATAAATCCTGTTAATCTACTGGTTGATTTTTGTTGCCTAAGTTTCAATTTTTACTCTCTCTAAACTAAATATATTAGGTAAATATCGAAGTAACATCAGAAAGGATAATCCCAAAAGAATAGCACCATTAACTACATGTAAACTTGCAATGATTGGTGACTTTCCAGACCATATTGTTAAACCTCCCAACAGAATTTGTACTAACACTCCTACTTGTAAACCAATCATCGTAAAGTTATAAACTTTTTTCCCTTTGAAATAATGATATCCGAAAATAAAAACAGACAGCAAAACTGCCACTGCCCATATCCTGTGAAGGAAATGAACCCAAATAGAAAATAAGGTAATGATTGGTAAGTCATGTTCAAATCTCCAATCATTAATTTTTTGTAATGTATATTCATTTATCTTTGGAGTCCAGCTCCACCCAACTGTAGGGAAGTCTGGTATCGCCAATCCTGCATTAATATGTCTCACCCATGCACCTAAAATTAATTGTATAAATATTATTATAAATGTTACTTGAGACCATCTAATAACCTTGACCAAATTTTTAGTGTTCTCAATTTTATTTGTCCTTAAGTATTCTGCTGATAAACTAAAGGCTATTAATATTAAAATTAATAAAAAAGATTGTGCTATAATTCCGTGCATCATCGATATCATAGTTGGGAGAAAAAATAAAACAGTTATTCCTCCAAATATCCCTTGTAGAATTACAAGCCCTAAAGCCAAATATCCTAATTTTTTAACCCATTTTCTTTTTTCTACAAATCTAATCCATCCAGCAAGAATTATGGTTAACATACCAACAAATGATGCAAAAAGACGGTGACTGTGTTCATAAAATATTCCACCCACCATATCATTAAGTGGAAAAGTAAACATATTGTATCCGTAAGTAGTGGGCCAATCAGGAACAGATAATCCCACTTCATGACTTTTAACTAATGCACCTAAAAAAATAAGAAAAAGTGTAGAAAATACGGTAAACTTTGAAAAACGTCTAAGCCACTTCTGTGGATTTGTCATGATGGATTAGCAAAAAGTTACCAGTCATCATCACCCCAATCATCTCCCTCTTCCTCTATCTCTTCTGCTTGAACGGTGAGCCAATTTTCAAATCCCTCTTCTTCGTGAACTGTCATATAACCACGCATGCGATAGTGGGAATTCCCACACAGTTGGGCACATGATATTTCATAACCCATTCCTTCTCTAGCGGTTCCTTTTATTTCATTAAGAAATTCTTCCGTTGTCATTGTAGGAGTGAAAAATACAGGGATGGTCATTCCAGGGATTGCGTCCTGTTTTACTCTCATTTCTGGAAAAGATAAAGAGTGAATAACATCTTTGGAGGATAAATAAATCATGATTTGCTTATCAACAGGTAAGTGTAGTTGGTTGATAGTAGTAATATCGTCCGCTCCATTTGGAGAATTTCGATCTAAACCAATGGGATTTATTTCCTCATCCACCATTTCAGGAGTCGTTACACCAAATTTTCCGTCAGCTCCAGGATAATGAACATTCCACGCAAATTGTTGTGCGATAATTCTAACAACAACTGTATTTTGGTCAACATCAGGAATATTGGTTTTCATCTTTGCCCACATAGGATAAGCAAAACCAAAGAGTAAAAAGGCTTCAAAAAATATTATCCCATATTCGACATATTGGCTGTAGTGAGATGTAACACCTTTATAGTTTGCTTTTGGATTTACACTGGAACGAAATTTAAATAAGGTATAGATGAAAAATATTCCCCATCCTATAAACAGGATTAGCATGAGCCAATGAACCCAACCATTCATATAATCAATCTCCTGCCCATGGCTTGAAGACACAACAGGAAAACCAAGATGGTCACTTAATCTGCCTAACATTTCAATCATTTTTTAATTCCTGTATTTTCTAGAACTTTATTCCTTCTAACAAAATAAATCCCAACAGAAAACACAAGCGAAAGAATAAATCCAATTACTCCGAGAAGTAAAAATATCGCTTGATTTAATCCTGCGGTCATGGGGGATTGGGGATCACCATAGCACACAGCACATGCATGAGCAAACTGTGGAATTATAAAAATAAGAATACCAATAGTCAATAATATGTGACGCATCATAAATTACTAAAGTGCTTATATTTATTTATAAAATATCTACCATAAGCTATACAGCCTGTTCCTAACGCGATTGAAATTATGGAGTAAAACAACACCATAGCATTTCCGGAATTAGAAAATTTTATACCACAAAAAATGCCAAGTAACAGAAACAATAATGTTGTAAATCCTGTAAATATAAGATGAAATACTTTTAAGCTCATTAGACTGTAACCAAATTCATCTCCCAAAGCATGGGAATAAAGAATAGGACTAAAAAGAAAACAAAAGTTAGAATTAATAACCAGTATATAGGTTTCACTTCATCAAAAAGATGCATAAAATTACCTGCTACTAAAAACCCTTTAATAGATGCGATGGTTAATCCAACGAATATAGCCATTTCTACAGAACCAAAATCAATATAAGAAGCTAAAACAGTTAGAACCGTTAAGACAAAAAGCGCTAAAAGGATTTTTAAATAAATGGATTTATGATTATCTAAATTATGACTGCTCAAAGTTTTCTCCTATAACAAGTATAATGTCGGGAACAAAAATATCCATACTAAATCCACAAAGTGCCAATACAATCCTGCAACTTCAACTCTGTTAGTAAAGCGCTCAGGTTCTTTAATCCACATTTTCCCTCCAGGACCCCAAAGATAAAAATTAACAATTATACCACCTATAACATGGAGACCATGAAGCCCTGTAAGTGTAAAATAAATGCCGAAAAAATTATCCGTTGAAGGAAAAATACCATGATGAAATTTAGCACTATATTCAAAATATTTTATTACAAGGAACAATAAAGAACACAAAAGCGTAATCCCCATATATTTCTTAAATCCCTGAAAATTATTTTCTTTTAATGAAATCCAAGATTTGATAATGGTCCAACTTGATAATATCAAATTAAACGTGTTAAGCGTCGCCAACGGGATATTTAAATGAGTTTCTCCAGACGGAGGCCATTCTGGTGAACCGACTCTTAGAAGGACAAAAGCAGAAAACAATCCACCAAACAGCATCACTTCAGAAGCAAGAAACAACCAAATCCCTAGCTTCGCATTGTAGAGGCCTGTTTCTTCTCTGGGCTTCACATTATATGGGATTTCAATCATTCTATAAATTCCTATTTTTCTGTTTGTGGTGAATAATCTTTTTCCGCTCCTGGAACACTGTATTCACACGGACCTCGATATACAGTTAATTCTTTGTCAAAATTGCCGTGTGCTACCGGAGGAGAAGGAGCAGCGGTCCATTCAATTGTGGTAGCTTTCCATGGATTCCTATCTGCCTCAGTATTTGTTTTTTTCAAGGAGGTCATTATAAAATTGATTATAAAAGGGATTTGAGCCAATCCTAACAACCAAGCGGAATATGACATGACCTCATTCCATTGAAGGACATCTTGTGCATGGGCATATGATTGCCCTCCATCCGCTAAACGACGGGATACTCCGGCAAGACCCTGAATAAACATTGGCATAAAAACACCATTCATAAAAATAAATGAGAAAAAGAAATGTATTTTACCTAGGACTTCATTCAATTTATACCCTGTAATTTTTGGGAACCAATAATATATTCCCGCAAAAATCGCAAATATTGATCCAGGAGCTACCACATAATGGAAATGTCCAATGACGTAATAAGTATCATGAAGAGGGATATCCGTTGGCGCCAATCCTAGAGGCAATCCAGTAAGGCCACCGATCCCGAACATTGGCATCCATCCCAAAGCAAACAACATGGGAGTGTTAAAACGAATGGATCCTCCCCAAAGTGAGATTAGTAATGCAGATAAAATAACGATGGACGGGATAGAAATAATCATTGTTGTAGTTTGAAAGAATGCACTCATAGCTTGTCCCATTCCTGTTAGGAACATGTGATGCGCCCAAACTACAAATGACATGAATCCTAAAAAAATAATAGAGTACACCAATGCTTTATATCCCCAAAGAGGTTTTCTAGTATTGTTAGCGACAACTTCAGCTACAATTCCCATTCCTGGAAGAATTAAAACATAGACCTCGGGATGAGCAAGAAACCAAAATAGATGCTGCCATAATAGAGGACTTCCTCCACCGCTAACATCAACTATTTCACCTCCAACTTCTAAGCCAGATGGCATAAAAAAACTTGTTCCTGCAATTCTATCCATTACCTGTAGCCCTGCAGCGGCTTCCAATGGAGGGAATGCCAACACCAACAAAAAAGATGTTACCAGCTGAGCCCAAACAAAAAATGGTAACCGCATCCATGTAAGACCCTCTGGACGTAGTTGAACAATGGTAACAATAATATTCATTGAGCCCAAAAGGGATGAGGTAATGAGAAAAACCATCCCGAATAACCAAACTGTTTCTCCATTTTCTGCAATCACAGATAATGGCGGGTACATGGTCCAGCCTGATGCAGCAGCGCCACCCTCCATAAAAAAACTTGAGAACATTATAACCCCACCAACAAAATAAACCCAGTAGCTTGCCATATTTAGTTTTGGGAAAGCCATGTCAGGAGCACCTATCTGAAGAGGTACTACATAGTTTCCGAATGCTCCAACCAAAATAGGTACCACGCCTAAGAATATCATTATGGTTCCATGCATCGCACCAAATGCATTATACATATCCGGCGACAAAAGTTTATCCTCGCTTAGCAGAGCTCCGATAAGAGGGACAGCTGTGTCTGGATAGGCCAACTGCCAACGCATTATCATCATCAAGGTAAAACCTAAAAAAAGAAATAATAATGAAGTTATTCCATATTGAATCCCTATGATTTTATGGTCTTGGGAAAAAACGTACTTCCAGATAAAACTTTCCTTATGATTATTTGAACTGATGGAATCCTCCAATAACTTTTAAATATATTTAAATTTTTCTATAAAATAAGCGGGAAAGTTAAAGTAAAGAAAATAACCGTTCAATAAAAAGTCTTTAAAAGTTATATTTTTTTTCAATTAGAGAAATTTCTGTTTTCAATTACAATCAATTTTTTATTGTCGAGTCTGGAAAGATCTTATTGTTTTCAATTAAATATTGGCTAAAAAATATATAAGCTAGAGATTTCCTTAGTTTATTAATTATCCCCCTTCCCCTTTCGGATGTTAAAACATTAGTTTCCTCTCTCGAGTCAAGATTTAAATTATAAATCCATTCCTCACCTGTTCTGGTCCGTTTTATATACTTAAAAGGATAATCCACAACACTTAAAATTGTACCATTGTAAGGTTGAATCAAATACGTCGGATTTTTTTTTATTTTTTCGCCCAACATATTCTGTCCCTGAAAATGATGAAGGGCAGGCATAGCATTAATAGAACTTAAAATTGTGGGAGCAATATCTATTTGTGAAAATACATTCTCACTATCAAATTTTGGATTGATATGATTCTCCCATAAAATCAGACATGGAATACGGAATGATTCTTCAAAATAACCCACTTCATTAAAATAAATTCCATGGTCTCCAACTGGAAATGCATGGTCAGCAGTTATAACAATGAGACTATTCCTATATTCAGGTCGTTTATTTAATTCATCGAAAAACACCCTTAAACCATTATCAACTATTCTTATAGAATTTGCATATCGAGATTTGATTGAAATGGGATTTTCTATTATTTCTCTTTTATCTTTAGATATACTAAATGGAACGTGATGAGATGAAGGAGTGATTGTAATAAAAACTTTGCTATTAGACTTTTGATTTGAATCAAGATAATGAAATAAACTTCGATACAATACATCATCAGATAGACCCCATGAACCCCATTTTTCTTTGTACGATCCTTCTACCACCAATTCTTTTCCCACTAAATAGGTATCAAACCCATGTGATTTCATCATTGATCGTGTATTATCAAACCCCGTACTGTTGTGCCCGTTGAAAAAATATGTGGCGTATCCAACATCCCTCAAACAATCAGCTAAACTCTGAAAATTATTATGTTCAAAGTCCTTATAAACTTTTCCTTTAATTAATGGTAATAAAGAAAAAAGTGTTGAAAAATGACCCTTTACAGTTTGAACAGAGTTACCATAAAAATGGTCAATGTAAACTCCATTTTTGATAAGTGAATTAAAAAACGGCGTATAAAATTTCTCTTCATCAGAACTTGAGTTTACAAATCCTGCGTTGAAGGACTCTATCATGATTAAAAATATATTCGGATTATCATTAAGAGAAACAGTTTCTGTAACATCAGTTTTGGTTAAAAACGGAAATTCGTCTTTTCTAATATTAAATTCATATTCATTTTCGGGAGCTTGAAAATAGTACGATACAACAGACCTAAAAAAATTGGTTACTTCATCAAATTGAATCACTGGAATAGCTACAAGTGTTAAATGAGCTGTAAGAACAACACTATACTTTTGGACATTAAAAGGAATTATTTTAGGTAGGTCTCGCGCTCTAATTGTTTTATAAAAAATAATGCCTATTCCGATTAAACCAATATAGAACGCAGTAGGATCTATTCCATTAAATATCACAAAAAGTGATTCGCTATAAAATATTTCATTGAAATTTTCTGCGACCACAGCAAAGTCAAAACTTTGTTTTGTTTTCACAAAGTATCCAATAAAACTACACTGTAGAATCACATACAGAGATTGAAAGAAAAAAGAAAGCCACTTTCGATTATCTAATGGATGTTTTATTATAACCAATCCTGATAGGATTAAAATAAAACTATGGAAAATTCGCCATAGATCTCTTGGAATTATCCTAAAATAATGGACACCTGTAAAATGCACAAATATTAATTGAATGGCCATAATAACAATTAATAATATTCCAAATGAACCCACTTTGAATGGGAGAATTTTTAAAAAGAAATTTTTAATTTTTGTCTAAATGATTTTTTTGAAGGGATGCATTATATGAAATAGAATTGGAATAATTTGCCCATTCCTTTTCAAGAAAATAACTAGCTATACTGAAATAAGCAGTCATGGTATCTAATAAATCGATTTCTTTATTATCGTTTTCTGCTCGATTCAAAAACCATCTGTCAGGCTGCCCCCACTTATAAAATCCACGAGTTTGATGGTTTGAAAAGTTATAATTCAACATATTATTCTTCGAAAAAATTATTCCGTTCTGGTTCACCACTGAATTGCCTTTATATGAAAGCATATTCTTTCCAAAAGAAAGATAGCTGGTATGGGGTAGCGTCATCTCAATCAGAGTGGGAGAGATATCAACGTGACTACCAAAATGAGAAACAGATTTTGGTGCTTTGATTATTTCATCTGGACCCAAAATGAAAAATGGGACCCGATATTTGTGAAATATCTCTTTCTCTGAATAATTTCTAATCCCCTGAAGATTATGATCAGCCGTGACTGCTGTAACTGTATTCACTAATTGAGGATTT
>CAZNQF010000035.1:5735-14339 GCA_964575125.1 uncultured bacterium | reverse complement strand
AACTGTATTATTCAAGAACCCATAGGATGCAGTGAGTTTAATTTGTCTGAAATAAATTTAAAACAGTCATCCAATCAACACGGATTTATATTTCATGAGATAAACATTAATAATTTAGCACCATTTGAAGGTAAAAATATTTTAGGTTCATACAAAAAATCAACCTCTCTAACATCCATGGAATTGTTAGCATCAATTCTTCAACCTCAAAGTTCAGAAACATCTAAAAATAATGGAGATCAAGTTCACTCTAACAGTGATCATTCTTCTCCTTTAAGACATCGATTGCCTTTATGGGAGCCACTGGCTGTATTGGTTGGTTTATCTATATTTATTGGAATATTGTTTATTAAATCAAATAAAAATGAATTCAGCCCTCAAACCTTTCTATCATGCAGTAATTGTGGTTTGGAATTAAGGAAAACACATAATTTTTGTCCGAAATGTGGGAGCAAGAGTAAATAAATGTGGCCTGTAATTTTTGATTTTGGAACATTCACTATCCTCGGTAGGGAAATGCATATAGCGATATATTCTTATGGATTTATGCTCGTTGTTGCGTTTTACTCATGTTATTTTTTACTTCAAAAAGATCTCAGAAGAATTAACTTAGATCAAAATTTGGCATCTGATATCATTTTTTCTGCTGCTGTGGGTGGAATTGTTGGTTCAAAGATATATTATTTAATTGAAAATTTTGGAAGAGTTATAGATGACCCTATAGGTATGATTTTTAGCGGTTCAGGGTTAGTTTTCTTGGGTGGACTAATGGGTGGCATGATCGGAGTAACCTGGGTTATTAAAAAAAATAACCTCAATTGGATCCAGATGGGTGATACCGTGGCACCATTTTTGATTCTTGGATATGGAATTGGGAGGTTAGGATGTTTTTTTGTTGGTGATGATTATGGTATCCCTACACATATGCCATGGGGAATAGCATTTGAAAATGGTTTGCCACCAACAACATATAGCTCATTTCAATACAATTATCCTTGGATTAGTTTGGATGGATTTGAGCAGGGCTTGTTATCTGTTTATCCTACCCAGTTAATGGAAGCAGGGATTGCTCTTTTGATATTTGGATATCTATGGAATCGAAGAACTCACATCAAATTTGATGGAGAATTATTTTTTATTTACTTGATTTTGGCAGGATTAGAACGATTCTTTATTGAATTCATAAGGACAAATGAAAAATACGCATATGGAATATTAACTGGTTCACAAATTATTTCAATTGTAATGATTTTTATCGGTATTTATTTTTTATGGATCAATCAACGACCTATTGTTCATAAATCTGGAACAAATTCTAGCTGATTGTTAATGCTTTCAGTTTTTCTGAAAATCTATCAGAAGTATTTAACTTCTTTAAAATAATTTTTGAGAAAAATAATTTATCAAAAAGATTGGATCGATTTTAATTAATATAAAATTCATATTAATCGTTTCACTTTTTATGTTTTCTTGCGAACTAAAAAGAGTCTCAATTGGTGCAGATAACGAATTGATGGTTGTAACATCTGTCAAAGATAAAAAATCAATCAATTTATTTCTTTCAAAAATTTTCAATGACACACTTTACACGCCACAGCCTGAGCCTGTGTACAAAATAAAATATTCAGAACCGAAAAATTTTAAAAACTTGAAACAACACTCTAATTTAGTCATTTATTCCACTGGAAGTAATTTGAGAAATGAAGGTACTAAACTTGTAAAAAATTTATTGGGAAAAAATAAATTTCTGGAGACAATTGATGGAACAGAGCATATCATTCTATCAGAAAATCAATTTGCAAAAGACCAATTATTTTTAATATTAAGTGGAAAAAATCAGGAATCTTTGTATCAATCACTAAAAGATAAAAAGATGGGAATCAAAAGTATTTTTGAAGAAAAATATAATCGTAGGCAAAAATCCTTTCTATTTAGTGACGCAAGGAAAAATGAACTAGAAAGTGAGTTATTGAAAAAATATTATTGGAATTTTAAAATTCCTTGGGGCTGGGAAATTATTAAAGATATATCGGATTCAAACTTTGTTTGGCTTGGAAAGGAACTGCCTTTTCAATGGATTTCGGTATATTGGGAAGATTGTTCTTTTGATATGGATTCATCAGTCATTGCAGATATGATTATTAATTTCCCCGAACATAGACACAGTAGTATACAATTTTCTGATTATAAATTTTTCTTAAACAAAGGAATAAATGCAAATTGGTATGATTGGAGCGCTAAAGGAGTTTGGGAATCTATAGCAGAGCCTTTGGGTGGTCCTTTCTCATTTTTTATAAAATATGATAATTTGAATAATAGAATATTTTTGATCCAAACACTCATTCACTATCCCGGGGAAAATAAAAGTAATTATCTAAGGCAAATGGAATTGATTTCTTCTTCAATCCATTTTGAAAAGATCATTTGAAAAAAATCTTAATTACAGGTGCCTCAGGACAGTTGGGAAGATCGTGTCTCAAACAGATTGATAATAAGTATGATGTTTTAGGAATTGGTAGAACTAATACTGGGTTGATTCCTTATAAAGTAGGCGACCTAACAGAAAAACTTTTTATTGAGAATATTTTAAAAACATATGTTCCTGACATAGTAATACATCTTTCAGCAATGACAGATGTAGATAAGTGTGAAGAAAACCCTGAATTAGCCCATAAAATCAATGTTTTACCTGTCAAGCATCTCTTAACATTTTTTTTAAACTATTTTGTATATGTTTCAACTGATTATGTGTTTGATGGTGAAAATGGCCCTTATGCTGAAAGTGCGATTACAAATCCATTAAATGTATATGGTAAAACAAAATTAGATGCAGAACTTTTAATACAATCCAAATTGAAAAGTTCTTTAATTATAAGGACAAATGTTTTATTTGATTATTCTAAGAATACACAAGCAAGTTTTGTAAATTGGATTGTAGAATCATTAAAGAAAAGAAAATCAATCTCAGTTGTTGATGATCAATATAATAATCCTATTTGGACCGACCATTTATCAAAATTAATGATGAAATTGATAAAAACTGAAAAGACTGGAATATTTCATACTGGTAGCAAAGAATATATAAATCGTTATGAATTTGCAAAATTAATTGCAAAATATTTTAATTTAGACTCTTCATTAATTTCAGCTATTTCTACATACGAATTAAACCAAATTGCTTTGCGCCCATTGAAAGGAGGGTTAACTACGAATAAAATAACCAAAGAATTAGAAATTTCACCTACTTCATTAACTGATGCTCTAACTAAAATATCTGTTTAAAAATGAAAATATTAATAATATCCCCAACTTATAATGAGAGTAAAAATATATCTATATTGGTTGAGACGGTCTTTAAAATCGATCCTAATTATCACTTATTAATTGTCGATGATAATTCACCGGACGGTACTGCAGATTTGGTCGAAAACTTACAGAAGAAATATAATAATCTTCATTTGGAAAAACGTCCGGGTAAAGCTGGATTAGGAACTGCATATTGTTTCGGTTTTAAGTGGGCAATTAAACAAAATTTTGATATAATTATTCAAATGGATGCTGACCTTAGCCATGACCCTATCGAAATTCCCACGATGATCAAATTGTTAGAAAACGATGATTTTATCATTGGTAGCCGTTATTGTGATGGTATTAGTGTTGTCCGGTGGCCTATCAGGAGATTGTTATTAAGTTACTTTGCAAATGTATATTCAAAGATTATAACAGGGATGAGAATATCTGATGCTACAGGAGGATTTAAGGCTTGGAAGAGAGAAGTATTGGAGTCAATTAATTTAGATACCGTACATTCACAAGGTTATTCCTTTCAAATTGAAATGAATTTTAAGGCTTGGAAAAATGGATTTAGATTCTCTGAACATCCAATAATTTTTGTTGATAGAACCATCGGTGAGTCAAAAATGTCTAAACAAATTGTTTGGGAAGCTGTGTTTATGGTTTGGAGATTAAGATTTAAAAGCTTGCTAAAAAGAATATAAAATGTATCCACTTGTTTCAGTATTGGTTGTGAGCTATAACGTTAGAGATTATCTCTTGCAAGCTATAGATTCGATAAAAAAATCTACTTACGATGGACCAATTGAAATTATAATTATTGATAATGATTCATTTGATGGAACTCATTTATCTTTATTAAAAAAACATTCTGACGTTACCTTTATCCGTAATAAAAAAAATTTAGGATTTGGGAAAGCTACCAATCAAGCTGCAAGGAAGGCAAAAGGCGATTATTTATTTGTATTAAACCCTGATACGATAATAGAAGAGAATACTATTCAAAAATTGGTTGAATATTTGAGTAGAAAACCCCAAGTAGGAATGGTGGGGCCAAAAATACTCAACTCAAATGGAACCTTGCAATTATCCAGTAAAAGATCTATCCCTTCTGTAGCAGTCTCTTTTCCAAAGATGATGGGTCTTTCAAAACTATTTCCAAAGAATAAATGGGCAGGTAAATACAATCTAACATATTTAGATGAAAACAAGACTCATTCGGTTGATGCAATTAGTGGCTCAGCTATGATGGTAAAAGAAAAAATATTTACACAACTAGGAGGATTTGATGAAAGATTCTTTATGTATGGTGAAGATTTGGATCTGTGCAAAAGGATTGGTCAGTTAGGGTATGAAATTCATTATTTTCCAAAAACTAAGATTATTCATTATGGAGGAGAATCAGTCCGAACAGCAAAATTTAAAAGCATTAATGCATTTTTTAGTTCTATGTCACTATTCTACAAAAAGCATTTTTCAACATCAACATCTAGAATCTTATCTGTTTTCATAAAATTGGGAATTTGCTTAAAAAGATTTTCAGCATTTGTAATTGAATGGAAGTCGCAAATTATTTCGCTTCTAATAGATGGTATTACTGTAGGATTATCAATTTTGATTATAAATTATTCCTATCACTCTCAGATAGAAACAGTCCAAAGTTTTAATGGTTTAATATACACCATTTATTTGCTTATTTGGATTTTTTCAGGTTATTTGTTTCATTTATACGGCAAAAATATATTATCCTATCATCATGCTTGTTATTCTGGTTTGACAGGTTTCATTTTGACCTCTGCGTTTAATGGAATATTGTATTCTTTTGAGGTTCCAAATATTTGTGCAACTATTGGTTTCACTATTGTCATGATATTAATGCCTGGATGGAGATTGATAACTCATTATTTATATTTAAAAATTTATGGAAAGAGGATATTCGTAAAACATAACCTTTTATTTACACACAGAACATTAATTTTGGGTACACCTACCAATTCTAATGCAGTTATTTCAAAGATAAGATGTAAAATTGATTCAGGAATCGATATTATTGGAATATGTACAAAAAAGTTACTTTCTGATAACAAAAATTTATCTGTTCCTATTTTGGGATCAGTTAAAAGACTGAGTGAGATTATCAGCTCGTATAGAATAAAAGAAATTATTTTTCTATCTAATTCTTTCTCAAATCAAGAAATTTTATTTCTGATTGATAAAACAAAACAATTAAATGTTATATATCGCATTGTGCCTAGGGAAACAGACCTCCTAATAGGAAAAGCGTCTGTAGAGCATTTTGGTGATTTATCATTGGTATCAGTTGACATCCCTTACAATAAATTAATAAACCGTTTTATTAAACGTATTTTTGATCTTTTGTTTTCAGTTCTTGGTTTGATATTGTTTTCTCCTTTATTTTTTGTAATGCTGTTTAAAGGTAGAAGATTTTGTAAAATTAATTTTTGGTCAAAAGATAGCAAAATTTTAACAGGATACATATTTGTTCATTCATCGAAAAAAAATATCCAATATCTTCCGTTGCTTTGGACTGTTATGAAAGGTAAAATGAGCTTTGTTGGTGGAGCATTAGTACAAACCAATCAGCCCAATCCAAATTTATCAAATAAACCAGGTTTAACAGGGATTTATCGATT
This sequence comes from uncultured bacterium, assembly GCA_964575125.1. Lineage (GTDB taxonomy): Bacteria > Fidelibacterota > Marinisomatia > Marinisomatales > AB-629-J13 > AB-629-J13. Next base: position 8,391 of record CAZNQF010000035.1, on the reverse strand, counting down.
GAAAAAGATTAAACCAGATGATAAATTTTATAAACAAGCTGAATATTATTATATGCAAAATCAAGGATTTTTGCTTGATTTAGAGCTACTAATAATGACCTTTTTTATATTAAAACAATGAAAATATATTTACAGTTTGAGGAGGCACTCCGTCAACATGATGAAGATATAAGTGCACTGAGCTCTGAAACTAATTTATCAGTAGAACAAAGAGATAGATTAGGTCTTTTAAAAATAGATAGAGATAAAGCAATTAATTCAATTTATGCAAAATTATCCATATGGCAAAAAGTTCAATTAGCTCGACATCCTCAACGACCCTATGCAAATGATTATATTCAAAATTGGTGTACTAACTTTTTAGAACTTCATGGTGACAGAAATTATCATGATGACCCATCTGTTATAGCAGGTGTTGGGTCTATAGATGGATTGAATGTTGCAATAATTGGGCAACAAAAGGGCAGAAACACTAAAGAGAATATTTATAGAAACTTTGGAATGATGCGTCCTGAAGGTTATAGAAAAGCATTTAGAATAATGAAGTTAGCAGAAAAATTTTCATTACCTATTATTTGTATAATAGATACCCCTGGAGCATATCCAGGGATTGGAGCTGAAGAAAGAGGGCAGGGGGAGGCAATTGCCAAGAATATTATGGATATGGCATCCTTAAAAGTTCCTACACTAGGAATAGTAATTGGAGAAGGAGCAAGCGGTGGTGCATTAGGTATTGGAATTTGTGATAGATTTTTTATGTTAGAACATACTTGGTTCTCTGTTATTAGTCCTGAGGGCTGTGCTTCAATTTTATGGCATGATGCTTCTCAGGCAGAATCTGCAGCAAATGCATTAAAATTAACTCCTGCACATTTAAAAGAAGTAGGAATTTGTGATCAAATAATCTCTGAACCGCTTGGTGGGGCACATCGAAACTGGGATAAAACATTTTCCATTGTAAAAAAAGAAATTTTAGATTCTCTAAAAGACTTAATAAAAAATAATTCTGAAGATTATTTAATTAGAAGGATTAAAAAATATAATTCGTTAAATAGCATCGAATAATGTTTTTCGTTTAAATTAAACTCCGTTTTTAATTGTAAAGAAATGGTTTTAAATTTGTTTAATAACATAAACACATATACTTTGTGGAGATAATGTATGACACGAATTTCATCAAATAATATTCCTAAAATAAAAAAAATCCTCTTTCTAGTTATATTTTCTATTTCCTTTCTGATAGGAGAAGAAATTGCCTATAAGGAATTGGAACTTGAATTAGATTTAGAATCACGTTTTTTAAGTCGATTGGAAAGGATCGTTGGAAAGGATAGAGTCATGCTTGAAGTTGATATTACAATTGAGTATAAAGATGTTCAATCCACCGATAATAAATTATCCTTGAGAAGGGTTTCAGGATTGCCTTCCCGTCCTGCAAAGCTCCCTGGGTTTGCAAGGATAACTCAAAAAGCGTCTGAAAAGAAAAAAGATAAAAAGCTAGAAATGACAGAAATGGTTGTAAAATTAATTCTGGATAAAAGTTTAAATGCAAATGTAGTAGAAACTGCAAAACAAGTTATTTCAGGTCACCCTGTATTTAACTCTGTTCAACAAGCAGAGCTCAAAGTTGAAACGGTCGCTATGGTACAATCTCCTGATATATCTGAAAGTTTAATGGACGTTGCGGATGGAATGAACCGCTCTATTAACAGTCAATTGATCACTGATAGTTTAAGACTCGTTCAAGATGAAAAAGAATTTGAGTTAGCTTCTCAAGAAATGAAGATCACAGGAATTGCTATAGCTGCATTTGCATTAATACTTGTGGTAGGGATTTATATTTTATTAAGAGGGATTGACAAAATTGTTGGTCAACAGGAGCGTCGTAATGAATTATCTGTGAACTTATCTACACCTTCTGCAACTCCACCATCAGCAAATGATACTGGTAAAGATATGAATATCAGTATTAATCATCCAATTGAATTATTACCACCACCTGAGATGGAAGAGAAGGTAGAGATGGCAAGACCAAATTCACCCTTTGATTTTCTGAGGCAAGTTAGTAATGATAATCTATGGGCTATGTGTAAAGATGCATCGGTAAAGACCATTGAGGTACTGGCAAATTATTTACCTTCAGAAAGGACAGCATGGTTGTTAAACCAATTAGATGATGATAGATTAAAACAAGTATCGTCAGATTTAGCTAAAGGTCAGGTTTGGCCTAAAGCTACTGTTGAATCTATTAAAAATGACTTGCTTGAAGAATATAATAAACTTATAAATCCTGATGAGATTAGTTCAGGAGGATTAGTAGATTATGCATCTCTTTTGACATCATCACCAAAATTTTCTTCTTTATCTGATCGGGTTTTAGATTTGATTGGAGAAGGTACTAATGGAGAATTAAGAAAACAGGTTTTTCCATTTAAAGATATAAAATATTCTCTCTCATAATGAGTTGTTAAAATTGGGTTAATAATTTTTTTTGATTTTAGTTTCTTATTTAATTTTTCCTTAATTATATCTAAATCAGAAAGTTTAACATTATCTAATTCTTTAATGGAACTGCTCTCCTTTTTGGTCTCAAAACCTTTTTTACTTTTTATCTCAAGAACAGGGTTAGTTATAATATCTTTATTTCCTTACCATC
>CAZNQF010000035.1:2350-5725 GCA_964575125.1 uncultured bacterium | reverse complement strand
AATACGGATGATTTAAAGTTAGTCCTTCAAAATGTTGACAGAAGTGATCTTGCATTCGCATTACATAACCAGGAGGAAGAATTGATAGAAAAATTCTTAGGTGCTATGGACCCAAGTATGGCAAGGAGTATAAGTAAGCGGATGAACATACTTCAAAATATTTCACCTGATATTATTTTTGCAGCTCAGAGGCGAATTGTGGATACATTAAAACATATTATTATAGAGCAGGCATAAAAGAATGTTTAGATTTCTTTTAGATAAAATAATTATTACGAATATTGGAGTGCTTCTATTTTACAGCTGTGGCTCAAAACGATACGGAATGGATCATGTTGACCCAAATACATTTGAAAGTTTCTCTGAAATGGGTGCTTATTATGATTGGTGGTTGGATAATATGAAAAATGAAAAAAGGAAAGCACTTGAAAAAGCCAAAAAAGAATTAGACCAAGAGCTAAGAGAAGCTGAGAAAGAATCAAAAATAAAATCCAAAGAAATTCAAAAACACAGAAAAACAGTTTTAAAAGAATTTGAAGAAGATCTTGATACATGGAAATTGAATCGAGGCATTCGAAAGAAAATGATTGAATTGGGATTAGATGCACTCAAAAAGGATTATGAGAAAAAAATTGCTGAACATGACAATAAACTGCAGAATGGTTTATCAGGAGAAACTGATAGAATAAAGAATAATTATAAAGATCAATATTTTTCAGAAGAAGCTAAATTGATGTCTAGACTGGAAAAAGCACGAAATCTGATTGATGATCAAAAAGATAGAATAGGAAGCAATAGTGAAACAACAATGCTAAATGCACAAATTCAAAATCAAAGAAGAGATATTGCGCAAATTGAAAGGGAGACAAGTGCACTAAGAACAGAAGTTGAAATGTATAGCAATAAAGGTCAGTTAACAAAAACTGAAGCTTTAACTGCATTTGATTACATAAATATTTCTTCAGAGTATTTTTATAAACATGATTATTATGAAGCTATGGTTGCTTGTAAAATGGCACTGGACATTGAACCCAATTTGTTTGTCGCATTAGCGCAGCTAGGGTCTGTCTATTATATGATGGAATATTATGATGATTCAATCTCTATGTATGAAAGAGCATTAGAAATAAATCCTGATGCCACTGATATACAAGAAATTTTAGTCAGCTTAAAGGTAGAAACAAATTAGATATTTCAATGAATTTTATTAGAATAATATTACTTTCTGTGTGTCTAACCTTTATTTTTGATGAAGGATATATACTAGCACAAACTGATCAGTCCAGTAGTCCTAAATCTTCTTTAAAAGCAAAGAAAAAGAAAAGACTTAAGAAACGGAAGAAAAAAACTCCAAGACTGATACTAAAGAAATTTTCAAGAGATAGCTTAAGAATTGAACAAGCATTTAAAAAAGAACTTCTTAAACTAAAAAGATCTAGCGTAAAAAAACTAAATGATGCTGAAAAAGGATATACGCCGGAAGTAAAATCTGAAATTGAAAGAGACAATAATGTGTTAAAAGCCTTGATAAGGGATAGTGGTCGATTAATAAAAGTTTTAAAATATAATATTCAATCTTTGAAATCAGGATTAGGTTTTTTAAGTGAAGATCAAAAACTAAAAAAAGCAGAAATATATGATCAAATATCGCAATATGAATTTGATATTCAAATATTGGATACCACTGCTAAAATAGTAACCAAAGGTATACTATTAGACTCAACGTTATCAAAAAAAGTTATGAATTCAAGAGCTATGACTTTAGAACTATTGGAAAAACATAATGAAATATATACTGAAACTGTTTATAACAAGAAAATTGAAATTTTAGATAACAAATTTCGAGAGAGAATGAGAAAAACTGAAGAAAAAGTTAATTTTATTTTAAGAGATGTTCATAAGAGAGAGCAAAAACGAATTACTGAAATGAAAGAAAGATTTGAAGAGCAGATTGATCCTCTAGAGTTAACAGCTAAAATTCTTCAAGATAGTTTAGATGTTTTAGCCATTCAGGCATTGACAGGTGATAAAACCCTAGACAGCCTATATCTCCGCAGGAAGGATGTTGAAAATCAAAATAGCGAATTAGGTAATAGTATTAGTGAACTTAGTAAAGGGATTGGTGGTTCTACTTTTAACTTTGTAACACTTTTATTACAAGAAGCAGAGCAAGCATTAGAAACAAATGATTTAGAAACTGCGGAACAAAAATGTCTGACAGCGATTGATAAAGCTCCAAATTATCCGAACAGTTATGTTAGATTAGGTTCAGTTTATTTTATAATGGGTGATGATGAAAAAGCAAAAAATATGTGGGGACAGGCTTTAGAACTAGAACCGGGTAACACTGAGTTAAAAATGTTTATGTTTGTTCACGGGCTATATTAAAAATAATTTAATTTTTAATAAATTATATACCTGAAAAATTTACATTCTAAAAACAGGGGATAATGATTCAGATATTGGATTTTTTAATGAAACTTTTAGTCCCTCGGAAAGAATTTGTCTTGTCTGTGTTGGCTCAATAATTCCATCATCCCATAATCTTGCACTTGAATAGAAGGGATGCCCTTCTTTTTCATATTTTTTTAATACAGGTTCCTTAATTTTTAATTCGTCTTTTTGGGTAAGGGACTCACCTTTTGACAATAATTGATCTTTTTTAACTGTTACTAAAACATCTGAGGCCTGTTTACCTCCCATCACTGAAATCCTGGCATTAGGCCACATCCATAGAAATTTTGGTTGATATGCTCTTCCTGACATTGCATAATTTCCTGCGCCAAAACTTCCTCCTATTATCACTGTAAATTTAGGAACTTTTGCAGTAGAAACAGCTTGCACCATTTTTGCTCCATTTTTTGCAATTTCTTCTGTTTCTGCTCTTTTTCCCACCATAAATCCTGTAATATTTTGTAAAAAAATTAAGGGTATTTTTCTCTGACAACATAGCTGAATAAAATGAGTACCTTTGAGAGCAGATTCACTATATAGTATACCATTATTTGCAATTATACCGACCCTTATACCATGAATTTGAGAAAAACCTGTTACAAGTGTCTTACCGTAATTAGATTTAAATTCATGATAATTTGACCCATCGACAATTCGTGCAATAATTTCTTTTACATCGAATGATTGTTGATGATTAATATTAAGGATACCATAAATTTCTTCAGCATCATATTTTGGGGGTTCAAAGGTCTTTGAATAATTTTTTTTATCTTGATTAATATTTTCAATAATATTTCTGCAAATTTTAAGAGCATGTTCATCATTTTTGGCAATATGGTCTGTGACCCCACTTTTTTTAGTATGCATTTCTGCTCCACCTAATTCTTCAGTTGTACTTTTTTCACCGATTGCTGCTTTTAC
>CAZNQF010000035.1:0-2340 GCA_964575125.1 uncultured bacterium | reverse complement strand
CCACCTAGAAAAATGGTACCTGTTTTGTTGACGATTATAGATTCATCTGACATAGCAGGTACATATGCTCCTCCTGCAGTACAACTTCCCATAACAACTGAAATCTGAGGAATGTTTTTTGCAGACATATTTGCCTGATTAAAAAATATTCGTCCAAAATGATCTCTATCAGGAAAAACTTCGCTTTGCAAAGGTAAATATGCACCTCCACTATCTACTAAATAAATACAAGGTAGATGATTCTCAGAGGCAATTTCTTGAGCTCTTAAGTGTTTTTTTATCGTAATTGGGAAATAGGTCCCGCCTTTAACAGTTGCATCGTTCGCAATAACCATGCAACGTACTCCGTGTACTTTACCTATACCAGTTATTATACCTGCTGCAGGTAGAGGAATAGAATCGTATACATCATAAGCAGCAAGAGGAGACAACTCAAGAAAAAAGGAATCTTTATCCAATAATAATTTTATTCTGTCGCGAGCTGTAAGTTTTCCTCTTTTAATATGCCTTTCAATTGACTCTTTTGTTCCCATTTTCTTTGTAATAGAAATGGTCTTTCGTAAAGAATAATTAAGCTGTTTGTGGTGTTCATAATTTTTTAAAAACTCTTGAGAGTTAATATCAATTGAAGATGAAATAAAATTCATATTAACTAATTTTTTGTTAAATATGAATTAATAAAATGCCCCGCATCGTACACTTTTTTTTCATCTACTTCAGTAGAATATCCCGCTTCCCTAATAATAGATAATATTGTATCAGTAGAGATATTTCCTTTTGCACCGGGAGAATATGGACAACCTCCAATGCCACCTGCAGATGAATCAAAGGTGGTTATCCCATTATCCAAACCACATCTCAAATTTTCGCTTGCGTGACCAAACGTATCATGCAAATGTAACGCAAAAGAAGAAGGATTAAATTCAGTAAACAAAACCATCAATAAGTCTTTAATGTTAGCTGGAGATGCATTCCCGGTTGTATCACTCAAAACAAATTCTCTAAAAGTCATTTTTTTTATCAATTTATCTAAAATCATTTTTACTTGTTCTACAGATATTTTACCTTCAAAAGGGCAATCCCAGCAATTAGATATATAAACTCTAACTGAGATATCATTTTCTTTTGCAAACTCATCAATTTCATATAATCTATTAATACTTTCACTGATTGAACAATTTGTATTATTTAAACTAAAAGATTCACTTGTCGTAGTAATGACAGAAATAGATTTAATACCATTTTCAACAGCCATCTCAGCTCCTTTAAGATTTGGCACTAAAGCGGTATATATGATTTGTTTAGATTTATTTATGTTATTGCATACATCAGATGCATCAGAGAGTTGAGGAATCCATTTAGGACTGACAAATCCGGTTATTTCTATTTCAGGTACATGGGAACGCGTTAATTTATTTATATATTCAACTTTTACAGATGTTGGAACATATGTTTGAATGCTTTGAAGACCGTCACGAGGGCCTACTTCAACAATCTTAATATATGGATCTGAGACATTCAAAACAAATTGATAAGACTAAAGATTTTGTATCTTAAAAACATTTTTATTCCTTTTAACATTATAAGGAAATAAAATTAAATAATTTTTTAAAAATAATAATTACGATTATCTACAATCTCAGCTTCTGATTTTTGATGATCAAGCCAGTCATTAAATGCACGGTTTTGTTTTTGATTAACGAGGCTATTTTTGATTCCTATCTTCTGAATCTCAAATTGACTGGAATCAATGTCTGCAGCTTCAAGGAAATGAATAATAGTATGTCCTTTAGATGTTTGAATTGGTCCTAGCATATCACCCGGAGTGGCTTTTAATAAGGCACCAACTACAAAATTACTTTTACCTATAGATGTAAAACTTTTATTTAAAGTTTTTGACTCGAGGTTTACTCTTTCTAATCCTTCATTTTGTTCCTGCAATTCATCCATTGTCATACCACTATTTATTTTTTCCAATAGGGATTCTGCAATATTTTTAGTTTCTATATTCTTTACTTCATTTATCAGATCTCTATTTATCCTACTTTTTACATCTTCAAACGATTTGAAACCAGGTGGTGAGATTGAATCCAAGGTAGCAACAATATAATAATTTTCGTTTTCTAGTGGGTCAGATATATCAAATAATTTGCTATTAAAGGCAAATCGAATGGCGTTTCTCATAAATCCTACGCCTGAAAGATAGCTAGCATCTATTTCTAAACTATTTACAGTTTTGACTTCAACCGAATGAGTATCTACTGCAGCGTTAAATCCTAAGTCTTGTGCATCATAACTAAATAATATTGCTTCCCTTCTTATATCATCCAGGGTAGATGG
>CAZNQF010000034.1:1089-14565 GCA_964575125.1 uncultured bacterium | reverse complement strand
TTGACACAGATGCGCGAACATATCATTGGTTTGATAAGGAACAAAGTGTATTTTTCTATCCATCGGTTGATCCAAAGATTATAGGGTATTTTAAGGGTGAGCTAAAAGACCTTGGAGGTGTAACTCCTGAGATTGTACAAACTATTGAACTTGGATACAAAGGAAGGTTAGCTAAAAATATTTTTGGAACCCTTGATGTGTATGCCAGTCACTACAGTAGCTTTGTAAGTGGAGCAACATTTATAACTCCTATAATTGTTAGAAAAGATATCCTTGAGACAGACTGGAATGGCGATTTAGATACAAATCGAATTGAAGAGCTGGATCAAAATTTCATTTCAGATCCCGAAGATTATCAGGAGTCATTGGATAGATGGCGCAGCGGACTAATGGGAATTACTGCTATTGATACAACCCCGGGATTTACACCACCAGTTGTCGTAGGATTTCTCAATTATGGAGAGGTAGACCTGTGGGGAATAGATGCAAGCCTAGCAATTTTTCTAAATAGAGAAATGACCTTAAACTTTACCTATTCACACCTTGGAATGAATGAATTTCTAAATCCAGTAACAAATGCCTACGATCCTATAAACGCACCAAGACATAAAGCCGGAATGAATTTTCAATACACTCCTAGAAAATTGCCTGTAAATATAACTCTGAATGCACGCTATGTAGATTCTTTTGACTGGTCATCAGGAATTTATTACGGATACATAAATGGGTACACAATTTTTGACCTCCACACAGGATATGAGATCAATGACAAATTAAAAGCAAATTTGACTATCAATAATCTTTTTAACCATAAGCAGACAGAAATTATGGGCGGCCCTGAGATTGGACAAATGATTGTGCTTAGGTTACAAGCAAGTTTATAAACAAACAAGCAGGACTCATCACCAAATTTGTCTTTGGGGGGGCTGACAGAATTCAGTTAAGAAATTCCTGCTTGTAAAACAAAAGAAGTTATCCTTTTTGTCTAAACAGGGCAAGATTTAATTCAAAAAAATTGTATTAAAATGGATTTTCTAAGACAAATAGATCACACTGTTTTTCATTTTATAAATTCAAATTTGTCTCACCCAATTTTGGATAGACTAATGGTATTTTTAACTAACCAAAATAACTGGGTCATCCCTATATTATTATTAATTATTTGGATGCTCGGGTATGATAAAAAACGAGGTAAGATTGCTCTTGCAATTTTGATTATCACAGTCTTAGCTGTAGATATACAAGATCTAAGCTAGTTTGATTAATTAATAGGTCTATTAATTTATTGGTAAAGCCGGGAGGATACTTTTCATTTGTTTCAAATCATGCGGCAAATACATTTGCGCTGGCAACTGTATTATGTTATTTCTACGGAAATAAATTAAATTGGTTATTTCTGCTAGCTGGAGTAATTGCTCTCAGCAGAATTTATGTTGGAGTACACTACCCTGCAGATGTCTTTTTTGGTGCGCTCTATGGCTACACTATGGCTTGGCTTGTTTTAAGTATTTGGGTAATTGTTAAAATGCGGGAACTAAAAAAAAATCGAACCTGGGTATGGTATTATCAGAGAGATAAAAATTAGTTCGGCAAGGTTCCCTTCGGTGGCTTTACACCAAATCCAGAAAACGAATCCTGTCCCGGAGATTTAATTTCTCCGTGCTTTTCTTCAAATTTTATTAAATTATCCTTTAGCGCCAACATAAATGCCTTGGCATGTGGGGGAGCCATTATAATCCTTGAATGGACTTTTGCTTTTGGAACTCCCGGTAATAAACGGGTAAAATCCATTACAAACTCTGCAGGGGAGTGTGTTACCACCACAAAGTTTGAGTATTCACCGCTGCTTACATTTTCATCCAATTCAATATTGATCTGTTGGGTCTTTTGTTTTTTTTCGCTCATAATATTCTCTCGTTAAAATCCTTCAAATTCTCTTCCGTAAAATTCTTCCCAATCCTCATTTATTCCGTCAAATTCCTCATAATCCGGCTCGTCATCATTTTTGTTCTTATGAACCATTTCATTTTCATAAAAATTGAAATTATCTTTCTTTTTTTCAAATTCTGATGGGTCAACATCTTCCTCATCATCGGGACTTAGTCGTTCTACATCTTCGCTATATACTTCCGAATCAAAAAAATCTAAATTTTTGACAATTCCATTTGTCATTAAATATTCCAGAAAATCCAGAAATTTTCGATCCTTTAGATCGGTTCTACAAAACTTACATGTTAACGATTCTTTTAGATGTGTTTCATCTAGTGTAGATTCGCAAACGGGACATATAATACCTTCTAACATTTATTTTTCCTATTAAAATCGGCGGTTAATATAATTGTCAGAGAACCAATGAGCAATAAAATGTTCAAAGAATTTATAGTTGATTTAATTCTTTAAAAAATGATATCTCTGCTGGAGATAATATTTTATCTCTTCGCTCTTTAATATTTTTTGCTGTTTTAATAAAATCCGAGATTCTATAAGAATCATTCTTTCCATCAATATACCAAGAGAATGAATCAAAATATTTTGGAGAAATAGATGTTGAAACAATATTTGAACATGGACCCACTACAGCTCCGGTATTTAATTGTGTCCCAATACCAGTTCTAACAAAATCTCCGATAAATGAACCGACAGATGTTTGCCCTGTATCAATATTATTTTCATGTATTACAACTTTCACATTCGAATAAGTATTCTTTAGATTACTGTTTGTGGTTCCTGCACCTATATTGACCCACTCTCCTAAAAAAGCATTACCTAAATGTCCATCATGCACTTTATTAGAGTATCCCTGAACTATAGAGTGCTCTATCTCTCCTCCTATTTTACATGTGGGTCCTATTGCAGATGATGATATTTGAGAGTGAGGCTTTACAATTGAATTGCTACCAATATAGACCGGACCCTCAATATAAGTAAATGATTTAATTTGAACATTGTCTTTTATGATTATGGGACCATTTTCTGCATTTAATACTGTAAGAGGTTCAATGTTTGCTGTTTTACTGATATAGATTTTATCTTTACCAAACATATAAATTGAATTTTTGTTCACTAAATTATTATGGTTGGGAACTAAATTAGTTACCTCCTCGCTCAATGTTTTAGGAACTCTATTTAATATCTCCCATAAATAATGTGCCTTATCACATTCCATATCTTTTATTAATATATTTTTATTTGCTTCACTGTTAGCTGGACCACCATTTTCAATCATCGATTTCCCCATAGCGCTTGATAAATTATATCCGACCAACTCATTATCTGAAAACCATTTACTGTTTGATTTACTTAACATTTTATCCAAAAGATCTTTTGTCCAGAATATATGTCCTGCACACCAAACTCCATCAGAAATACTTGAGGGATTTATATCAAATCCCTTATGTTTTTCCTTCGATATCTGTTCCAAATCTTTTCTTACAAATAATGTTATTTGATCTTTATCGGAAATCAATTTTTTAAATCTGCTAAAAAAAGTCTCACCTCCTATCCTAATATCCCAAACTGATCGAGTTGCAGAAATTGGAAAAAAGTTTGTTTTATCTCCGGAGTCAAACAAATAATAATTCATGCCAATCCCAGTAACTGATTGATTTGATTAAATTGATATTCAATTATTTCTTCTCGATTATTTTCTACAGTTATATTAAACAAACTCGTATGTCGTTTTGATTGAAAACCGATTTTTATAGGCGATTTTGATGAACGAATTAACATTCTATGAACCGGGTCCTCCTCGGGATTAAGATCAATCACAGCATCTATGCTTAGAGATTCCAATTGTCTGATAGTAGCCTCTTCAGGCAATCCCCATTTATTTAATTGTTTATCTGATATTATTATTCCTGAGTGCATGATCGAGGACTGAAACATATCAAAAGCAGAAGACCTACAAATTATTTTAAACTCGATATTTTTTATTATCAAATTATCAAAATATTGAATGATACTTGTTTGATATTTTTTATTATCTGGTAAAAAATATGCTAATCTTTGAAAATTGTTCCCATAAATACCAAGTTTTATTTGACTATCGACTTTATTTTTATTTTCTGCAAGTGAATGAAACCAATACGCAACGTATGTTTTTAGAGGAATTTTCACGGTTGAATATAGCTTTTTCTCAACAGTAATCCTTCTTAGTTTTCTGTCGTAATTTGTATTAAAATCATAAAATAACATGAGCTTAGGTAAAAAATTATTTTGGGGGAGTCTTGGCTGGGTAATGGGCGGTCCAATTGGAGGGATTCTTGGATATGCCTTTGCATCTATGTCTGAAAATGAGCAATCTCAAAAAGGATATAATAGTTATTTTTCGGGAAACAACCAAACATATCCAAAAACAAAACCTGGCGATTTTATTGTCTCAATGTTAGTTTTGTTTGCATCGGTGATGAAAGCAGATAATAAATTGTTAAAAACAGAATTGGATTTCGTTAAACAATTTTTAAAACAACAATTTCAAACAAACAATGTTCAAGATTTTATGATTTTATTTAAAGATATTTTAAATCAGGAATATCATTTACGGGATGTATGCAGACAAATACAACGGTCAATGGACCATCCAAGTAGATTAGAATTAGTTCACGTTTTATTTGGATTATCTAAAGCTGATGGACATATTCATCCTGATGAGATAAAAGTTATCCATACCATTTCTCGATATTTAAATATTAATGAAAATGATTTTCAATCCATTAGCGCTATGTTTATTAAAGATTCTCAATCAGACTACAAAATTCTTGAGATAGGACCTAATGCAACTGATTCAGAAGTAAAAAAAGCCTATCGAAAAATGGCAACTAAATATCATCCGGATAAGGTAAATCATCTTGGAATTGATATCCAGAAATTAGCTGAAGAAAAATTCAAATCTGTAAGTGATGCTTACCAAACAATAAAAAAACAGAGAGGGATGTAAAATCTTCCTATCTTTCATATATGACTAAAGAAAAACCTGGGACATTTCCTTATACAAGAGGAATTTATAGGGAAATGTACAAAAAACGGTTGTGGACCATGCGGCAGTATGCAGGTTTTACCAGTGCGTCTGATTCGAATAATCGGTTTAAACATTTATTAAAAAATGGTGTGACTGGACTTTCTGTAGCCTTTGATCTCCCAACACAAATAGGATACGATTCTGATGACCCTATGGCAGAAGGAGAGGTTGGAAAAGTAGGGGTTCCTATTGCTTCCATTCATGATATGGATCAATTATTCCTTGATATACCACTAGATAAAGTATCTGTCTCTATGACAATCAACGCAACTGCTGCGATAGTTTTGGCAAACTATATTGTAACCGCAGAGCGTCAGAACATACCAATTAAAGATCTGAGAGGAACTATTCAAAATGATATTCTAAAGGAGTATATTTCTAGAGGAACTTATATTTTCCCTCCCAAACCTTCATTACGACTGGTCACTGATATTTTTGAGTATTGTTCTGAGCACATTCCCAAATGGAATACCATCTCAATTTCCGGATATCATATTAGAGAGAGCGGCAGCTCACCAGTACAGGAACTAGCCTTTACTTTTGCTAATGCAATTGCCTATATAGAATCTGCTGAAAAAAGAGGGTTAAATTTTGAAAAAATAGGAAATCGTTTTTCGTTTTTTTTCAATGCGCACAATGATTTTCTAACAGAGATAGCCAAATTTAGAGCAGCAAGAAAAATTTGGGCTACCTTAGTTAAAAATAGATTTAATATTACAAATGAGAAAGTTTTGAAATGCAGATTTCATACGCAAACAGGGGGCTCAACTTTAACCGCACAACAGATAGATAATAATGTAGTTCGAACAACCATACAAGCTCTCTCTTCAGTTTTGGGAGGCACCCAATCCCTCCACACGAACAGCAAGGATGAAGCACTTTCTTTACCAACGGATGAATCCGCAAAACTTGCGCTTCGAACTCAGCAAATTATCGCTCATGAATCCGGAATCACTAACTATCCAGACCCATTTGGTGGTAGTTATGTTGTGGAAAAATTGACAAGTGATCTTGTAGAGGAAGCAATGGAAATCATTCAGAAAATTGATTCGATAGGGGGAACAACATCAGCAATTGAAAGTGGATGGATTCAAAATGAGATTGCTAAAAGTGCATACGACTATCAGTTAAAAGTAGACTCAGGGGAAAAAATAATTGTTGGAGTCAACAAGTATCAGGATGAAGAAAAAAACGAATCAAGTCTGCATGAGATATCAAGAGCTGCTATCAGTGAGCAAATAAAACAGCTTAAAGAGCTCAAAATAAATAGGGACAATGAAAAAGCAAAAAGAACACTTGAAATATTAACTAATAAATGTAAGGGAGATGACAACCTGATACCCTTCATTATTGATTGTGTAAAAAGTGAATGTACAATAGGTGAGATAACCCAAGCTATGAAAACAGTTTTTGGTGAACACCAATTAACAGGATAATATTTGAAACGAAATTTCGCTCTAACCATTTCATTCTTATTTCATCCTATGATCATTTCACTAGGTGTTTTTTCAGTTCTTATATTTTCCAGCGCTCAATCCAATACAAATTTAAAACTTATATTATTGACATGCTTTGTATTCTCTAATTTAATTCCTATAATAACGGTGTTTGTTTTAAAGAGGACTGGAAAGATTGACGATTTGGATGCGTCCGTTAAAGGTCAAAGATATTTCCCTCTAATGTTGGGAATTTTATATTCAGGATTAGGATTTTCTACACTTTATATCTTAAATGCAAATTCACTTACACAGGGTCTAATGTTTTGCTATATGACAAACACAATGTTGACCCTTTTTATCACACGGTTTTGGAAAATTTCAATACACTCAATGGGTGTATCAGGACCTGCAGCTGCCTTATGGCTAAGTGGAAACTATTTTCCAATTAGTACTGCCATAATTATTTTATTGGTTGGTTTCTCACGCGTTGTTTTAAAAGCTCACACCCCTTCTCAAGTCTTAGCTGGTAGCGGCCTTGGTTTTTGTAGTACCTTTTTTCAATTACATTTTTTATTTCTCTAAAATGATTTTTTCTAATAAAAGCATACTATTTTTACAGCTTTCAAAAATAATTATTATTTTTGTCATTCTTTTTCGATTTGGAAATGCACAGAAATTACCAAATGGAAAACCTATTTTTTTTACTCAGGATATTAAATCCATTGCACAAAAGGCTTCATTCACAAATGGGGAATTTTATATAATAGATTCAACATGGTTGAACCAACCTAAAACTATAAATGAAAATCAATCTTTGTATTTTTTGCATTTTGAGTTTGATGAAGAAACTATTTTTCATGCTCTATTAGATGAAAATAATTTTTCTGAAATGGGGCAACTGTATTTAATCAACCCATCTGAAAACAGCTGGGTAGGACCCTACCGAAAAGACTATTTAAAAAGTGAACTTCCTAACTTTACGGGGAGGTTAAAATCAGCTGAATTAATCATCGAATTTTCAATACCTTCTCAGGAAAAAATTAAATTTCCTCAGATTATCATTCAAACTATCCCATCAGAAGCTATCGATTCATATCATTTGGAGCATAGATATGCTTCTCCTAAATATACAAGAGAAAGACCTATCATTTTACTCACTGGATATTGGCCTCCAACTAATGAAGCAGTAAGACCGTTTAGTCAAAATTCTCTATTAAATCCTCAAGGCTGGATAGGA
The DNA here is from genome assembly GCA_964575125.1 of uncultured bacterium. GTDB lineage: Bacteria > Fidelibacterota > Marinisomatia > Marinisomatales > AB-629-J13 > AB-629-J13. The sequence goes on along the minus strand of CAZNQF010000034.1, from coordinate 6,872 downwards.
GAGAACTGGGAAGAGTTAGGGTATGATATAGTCTCCTTTTTTCCATCATTTGAGCCACCAGACTGCGAACAGTGCGGTCAGGGTTTTGGAGATTTAGAAGTGGACTACCAAGATACCTCCGATGACTGGTGGAACATTGTTGAATCATTGGACCCTGTTGCTGTCATCACGTTTAGCCGAGGACATATAAATAACAGCTGGGAGTTAGAGTGGAAATATTATAACCACTTTGGCTGGATAGATGATTTTACTCTACCCTATCAACCTACACCGGCACCACCAGACCAAGACTCACCAATAAATCATATGCGGTTTTCTTCGCTACCCATGGACGAAATTGTCGAAGCTGTGAATTCTTCCAACTTAGGTCTCTATTCCTATATAGACTATGCGCAAGGGGCTGGGAATTATTTATCGGAGTATAAAGGATTTCACGGTGTCTGGTACAAAGGACTTATGGAGAATCAAGATGATACTCCCTGTTATCTTGCGGGGCATGTTCATGTAGGTGGATTGATTGAATGGGAAACAGCTCATGAAGCTGTTTTAATTACTGTTAGAGAAACAATCGAATATATCCATGAACAAATTCTTGCTCCCGGTGATATTAATAGAGATGGAATTGTTGATTCTATGGATCTTATTTTGATTTTATCTCACCTTAATGGAATAAGTGAATTGGATGAAGATGATATATATTTTGCTGATATGGATGAAGATCTATATATAACATCACATGATGTTGTTTTGTTAGTTAACTTAATGTTAGTTCAAAATTAAAAGTTAGAATCGGTGCAAAGGTGACACTTTAATATTGATCTCATATTCTGGAAAATTTTGTTTCATTTTTTCTTGGGCTCTTGTTGTACAACTTATTATCTGAGATTGTGACATCCCTGTTTTAACATTCACCCCAAACAAAATAACATGATGATTTTCTGTCTCCACAACCCTTATATCATGTACATCAGTAATATATTCATCCTCTACTTTGTATTGTTGTAAAAAATCCTGAATTTTTTTAACCAATGGATTCCCCGGGTGAACTGGATCGATGTGGACCGTTGGTTCAACACCTAATATCTCTTCAAGCTTACTCTCTACTTCTTCAGATATATCATGTGCAGCAGCTGTAGTTTCCCTTGCATCCACTTCAACATGTATACTAATGAATTTATCATGACCATAGCTGTGAACTGTAATATCGTGTGCACCTAAAACTCCGGGCACACCCATCACAATATTTCGGATATTTTCGACTTCTTCTGGTGTTGGTGGTCTACCAATCAAATCATCAACAGAACCCTTAGCAATGTCAAATCCTGTATAAAGTAAAAATAGGGCTACTCCCAATCCTGCCCAACCATCAACCGATGGATATCCGTACAATCCAGCTATCATGGCACCCACAACCATTAAACTTGATAAGGCATCGGTTCTGTGATGCCAAGCATCAGCATGAAGTGTCCCCGAAGCAATTAGGGAAGATAAATAGGTTCCATATCTTGCGGTAATCTCTTTAATAATTACTGTTCCTGTTAAAAGAATAATCATCCAAATTTTGACTTCAACTGATTCAGGATTTTGAATTCTATCAACAGAATATTCAATAATCTCAATGCCTGCGACACAGAGCAAAATAGCAATAATTAGTGTAGCAATGTATTCTGCCCGTCCATGCCCATAGGGATGTTCTACATCTGCTGGTTTTTCAGCTTGTTTAAAGCCCCAAATAACAATATAAGATGTTATAAGGTCCGAAAAAGTGTGGACTGCATCTGCAATCAAACTCACTGCACCCGTCATTAGTCCTAGAGTAATCTTTATCAAAAATAGAACACCATTAACACCCACAGAAATCCAACCTTGAAATATTCCTATCTTAGACCGATATCTCTGTGCAGATTCTTTTGTATTCGGAATGAAAAGGTTGGTAAATGATTTAAACATCGATTACATTCATACGATTTAGATGACTTTTAATTTGTTTATAGGAAATATTAGGAACACAGGGTTTGTCCTTTTGAACTTAATTTTATATTGTATATTAGATATGAAATAAGTTTAGTAATAGTTCTTACTCTTTTTATCAACCTGTTAGAACAACAAAATTAGAATTGATAACCCATCAAACACAATAATTGAGTTAGTGTGACTGTTAGTAAACTAAAAAGGCCATATTTATCTAACCGAAAATATTATAAATAATTTGATCTAAATGAATTTTATATACGCAGAAGAACTAAAAAAAACATTCGATATTTATGGTCATTTCTATAACCTTAAACTATCTAACTCTGTTTTAAGGTGTCGCAGTATTCTAGAAATTAGACGAAAAAGTAAAACAAGTATGCTAGCTGATATTATTGTAATAATGATGAATCCTGGTTCTTCAATTCCTTTAGATAAAAAATATAGTCCAAAAATATTTTCAAAAAAAGAATACTTCCAGAATAAAACAAAAGAAATAATACCAACTAGACCTGACAACGCTCAATATCAAATAATGAGATTAATGCAAATTTATAATTGGAATTTTGTAAGAATTCTAAACTTATCAGACCTGCGAAATGGAAACAGTGGGAAATTCCAAACTGAATTTAGGAATGCTATGAAACTAGATAATAGCAATCCACACTGTATTACCCATGTTAAACGTAAAAAAGAGTTATCTGATTGCATAAAATCTAAATATAACAAGATTATTGCGGCTTGGGGAAACATTGCTGAACTTAAAGAGTCAGCTGAAGTAATATTAAAATTGGATAAGAAAATCATAGGATTAAAAAACGGTAATGGACCCAATTTTCGATATGCTAGCCCATATATGAAAAAACAAAAGATTGAGTGGTTAAAAAAAATTCAGAAGGAAATAAATAAAAACTAATTAGAAATTTTACTTTTTCTTATAAATCTTATTTATTAAATATTAGTGTATTGGATTTATTTCTAGCACTTACGTAGTTGTAAATTAGAATCAAAAACCATCTAATTATTTTTTGGTTTACTATTATTTATATTATTCCCTGAATCTTATGGAGTTTATTAATTCCATCTTGATACAATGCGTATTCAAAGCTCCATTTTATGCAAGCTGAACCAATCTCACCATCCTTGCGAATAGCAATATAAGCCACCTGAAAATCCGGGTTGCCCTTATGATTTTTTATAATTCTTTTAAGGGCCTCCTTACATGCTTCGGAGGGATCATATCCCTGACGCATAAGTTCTACAACTAAGAAACTACCAGCGGTTTTAATCACCTCTTCACCCAGCCCAGTTGCAGCTGCACACCCAATTTCATTATCCACATAAAGACCGGCACCAATGATAGGACTGTCTCCTACTCTTCCGTGCAATTTGTATGCCCAGCCACTGGTGGTACATGCTCCAGAAAGATTACCTGTAGAGTCTTGAGCCAGAACTGAAATCGTGTCATGTGTATCATGTGGAGTTTGTTTGAACTGCTCTTTTTTCCACTTTTCCCATTTCTCACGAGATTTATCTGTAACCAAATCTACTTCCTCAAACCCCTGAGATACTGCGAACTGCCTCGCGCCCTCACCAACCAACATCACATGTTTTGTTTCTTCCATCACCTTTCGAGCTACAGAAATAGGATGTTTTATATTTTCAATAAAAGCAACTGACCCACAATTTCAAGTATGATCCATGATACAAGCATCTAAAGTTACTTTCCCCTGCTCATCTGGCAAGCCTCCAAGCCCCACAGAAGATATTTCTGGGTCGGCTTCCGAAACTTTAGCTCCCTCTTCAACTGCGTCCAAAGCGGAACCACCTATATCTAAAGTCTTCCACGCAGCATTGTTAGCAGAAAGCCCATGTTCCCAAGTTGATAAAACAAGAGGATTATTCATATTTATTTTTTCTTGAGTTGATAATAAAACAGATGGTACGGTTACACCAACGGCCCCGGTTTTTAAAAAATCTCGACGATTCATACGAAAATGGAAAAGATTTTAATTAAATCAAGAATCGTAAGCGGAGAATCCAGTTTCAGCCTGTCCCAAAATCAATGTGTGCATTTCATGTGTTCCTTCATATGTATATACCGATTCAATATTTGCCATGTGCCTCATCAAAGGAAAATCTTCAGTAATACCATTAGCACCCAAAATTTCTCTAGATATGCTAGCTATATCTCGCGCCATAGCACAGTTGTTCCGTTTTGCCATGGAGACCTGCTGGAAAGTCATTTTTCCCTCATCCTTCAAACGCCCCAATCGGTAGACTAGGAGTTGAGCTTCAGTAATGCGAGTTATCATATCTGCAAATTTTGCTTGGGTTAGTTGATATCCCCCAATTGGTTTTGAAAACTGCTTTCGCTCTTTTGAATATTCAAGTGCCGTATTGTAGCAATCCACCGCACAACCAACCATACCCCATGAAATTCCATATCGAGCTTGTGTCAAACATCCCAAAGGTCCTTTCAATCCCTCAATATTAGGGAGCCTAGATGAATCAGGTACCCGGACATTTACCATAGATAATTCCGATGTAACCGAAGCTCTCAAGCTTAGCTTTCCATGAATGTCAGTGGAGGTAAAACCATCCATATCTTTTTCTAATAAAAATCCCCGGACAATTCCTTTTTCATCTCGGGCCCAAATAACCGATACATCTGCCAAAGATCCATTTGTAATCCACATTTTATTACCGTTTATGATCCAATCGTTCCCATCTCGCTTACAGCGGGTTGCCATTCCGCCTGGATTAGAACCAAAGTTTGGCTCGGTAAGTCCAAAACATCCTATCTTAGTTCCTGCTCCCAGCTCACTAAGCCACTTAACCTTCTGTTCATTTGAACCATATGCATGAATAGGATACATAACCAGCGCACCCTGGACGCTTGCAAAAGAACGCAGACCAGAATCACCTCGCTCAAGTTCATGAAGAATGAGTCCATAAGCTACATTGCTAACACCAGATCCTCCAGATTCCTCTGGTAGTGATGAACCCATGAATCCAAGATCTCCTAATTTTGATACCAACTCCATTGGAAATGTTGCTTTTTCGTAATGTTCATTTACAATAGGCTTAAATTCGGATTGAACAAATTCATTAGCTGTTTTTTGAATTAGCAATTCTTCTTCGGATAATAATTCCGTGATATTATAAAAATCGGGTCCAAATTCTTTCATTTTATTTCCATAATTACAAAATAATTTAAGTTAATGAATATTCAGTTTAATGTTGTCTAGAAATTAAGTTTCTTTGTTCTTTCAAACCCATAGAGATTAAAAATGGGTTGTTTTTTTGATATTTGGAGAACTCACTCTTTGAATCTATGCTGAGCCAATTATTTTTTATGAGTATTTGTCCAATCGCACCTCCCAATGAATTCCCAGGCCCCAATAAAATTAATTTATCCGGACAAAATTCTTTGACTGCAACCGTAATAGCTTTTGTAAAATCATACGTACTAATAACTTGGTGGTTAAGTGTATATCTCCAAATTGCATCTACATCCGTGCTGTATGGTAAACATATATTCCCCCTACCATCAACCAGCGGAATTGTCGGTTTTTGAAATATAGACACAGGCAGCTCTTCCATCCCTTTGGCAGAAACACCCTCCATAAGCGGTGTATGAAAGGCAGAATGAAAGGGCAGCTGAAATGGATATTTATCATTGGTAGGTAAGGATTTCAATAATTTATCTAGAGCTGATTGCTCACCACCGATGACTATATATCCACCGAGGTAAATAGATACATGGGCACCTACTGATTTAACAGCGCTCAATACACTATTTTTTTTTG
>CAZNQF010000034.1:0-1072 GCA_964575125.1 uncultured bacterium | reverse complement strand
CAGCATCCACCTGCCAATTTTTATCCACAATGGGATATATAATTTGTCCTCCAATAAGCCCCCCTGACATCATTGACCCCATGGTATGAATCAGGTGATAAGCATTTTTAACCGATAGAGCTTCACTCAAACCCAATGCAATATACCATCCCATTGAGTTACCGGTGATTGCAACAATCTCATATTTCTCTTGATCAATGGATAGAAAATCAGAGAGGCTACATGCATAAATCAAAGTAGATGCATGTTCTCCTGCCATATGTATTTTAGATTTAAAGGGTAACTCATCAAGCTCTGAAAGTGTTGGTAAACTAGATAATCTCCTTTTATTATTCATATAATCAATTTGAGGTTGAGCAAAGCTACCATGTCTAAATAAATATTTAAATGTATCCCTGGTATATGTTCCCCTACCCGGACAAACGACAACGATTCGTTTTTTATTCATTTACTAATTTGATTGCATTATTAACAATGCTTTCTCTGCTTGGAAGTGTGAGAGTAGCGGCATCCCCCAATGGGATAAAACTATCATTTGCTGCATGAAGTTTGATGTTAAGTGGTTTTTTTGATTCATATTCCAATTGTGTTAACAATCCCTCACCATGGCATCCGGTTTTTCTACATTCATCCACAATAAGAATCTTTTTACATGTACCAATGGACTTCAATAAATTGGGTATATTTATTTCTGAAAGCCACCTTAAATCAATTATTTTTATTTTTTTCTTCAATCGTTTTTCAATTTCTAATTTTGCCTGTAAAGATAAAAATAAACCGTTTCCGTATGTCAAAATTGTTAGTGTTTTCCCTTTCCCATATTCACAAAACTCACCTAGAGGAATCTCCTCTTCCAAATTTGGATACTGAAATTTCCATTCCCCATCTTTTTTCTTGTGGAGATCTTTCACCATATACATAGCAATTGGCTCAACAATAACCACTGATGAGGATGATGAGGGTGGCAGCAATAGCGACGACGGCGGCGGCGGCGGCGGCGGCGGTCGCGGTCGCGGCACTGATGCCGCCATGAATTCTGCCGCCAAGGGCGGCAGAGACGGGGGGGGGGGGG
>CAZNQF010000033.1:9843-14608 GCA_964575125.1 uncultured bacterium | reverse complement strand
AGTTAATTTAAAAATATATGTATGGTTATTTGTTATGGTACTTGCATCATCAATACCACCTGCAAATAGGCCTACTAATCCAACGGCCCCTTCTCCATCCGGAGACATACTTACCGTGGGACTTGAGTTATAACTACCATCAGCTGTTCCCGGTTCTAAGTGAGCTTGCTCATCAATCACAACAAACTCAGAGCCAAAAACAAGATATCCATCTACATAAGCTTCACTGTGAAACATATAATAGTTATTTCTTGTCCAATCATTATAAGCAACGTTAACCATCATATTATCGCCATCAAAAGACACTCCGGGACTTCCTACCCACTGATCTGTCTGTCCACCCCACTGCACATCAATATCAATGGGAGCTGCGAAAGAACCACCATCCCAGCCAAACTCATCATAAGTATAGAAGGGTCTACCACCATAGCTTCCAGACATAGTTGTATATTCATTCCAAAATGCATAAGGATAGTCGGGGTTACCCAGTGCACTAGGGTACCGAGCCTGCCTGTTTGAGGGAGGCCAATCAAAACCTACAATAATGTAATTGTAATTTGTCCAATCCATACCATCTTCTGAATAGGCAGCACCTAACTGACCGTGGGTTGTATTCTCACCTGCCCACTGTCTAAAAACAAAAAACCATCCACTGTCCTCATCAACATAAACTGGTCTTGTTGTTCCAGAATACATTCCGTATCCATTGGTTGATGAATCCACCAATGATGACCAATATGAATTTTCACGAGTAAAACTTCTGTGAACGACAGGTTGCGATGAACCATCTTCCAAATCAGTTTGGGTGGGAGCTGGCTCAACAAATCTTGGAAGTGATTGATATTTCTGTACTTTTGAAGGTAGCTTTTGAACTTCAGCAGTTACAACACCAATTCCAAATATTAAGATTAATAGAAAGGATATATATTTGTTCATTTTCTTTTCCCTTTTGTTATAGTTTATTAAAAAAACACCCGAAATTTTGAACTTGAGTGTACATTAATTTTGTGCATTTCACAAACTTTTATTTAAGTAAAATTAATTTCATTATTTGAGAGTAATTAGTAGAGTTTATTTGCAAGAAATAAACACCTGCACTCACAGTACTTCCAGAATCATCCGTTCCGTTCCAAACAATCGAATGATCACCAGGCTGGAACTCACCTTTCACCAGCTCTCTTACTTGTCTCCCCAATATATCATGTACCCCCATCGTTATTTCTGTCTGATCAAAAAGAGCAAAGCTAATAGTGGTCTCCGGATTAAACGGATTGGGATAGGCAGGGGTAACTGAAAATTCAGATGGATGGTTTGATGTCTCACGTCTTAATGTGTATCTCTGAATTGAACTTTTTCCTTCTATCCATTGGACATCTAAACAAGAAATTACTTCATCCGATTCATCTGTCAATTGCCACTCACTGTCATCTGTAATATCACAAATAATCTCAGCACCTTGAATATTTCCCCTTATCTCTATCTCACACTCGTCCAAACAAACACGTGTGTCATCACTAAAACGAATGTCAAACACGCCATCAGGAGGGAGGGGAGGTAAACTGTACTGGAGTTTGCTTTCCACATCACATCCAAAATACAATGTCATTCCCTTAACAGTCAGTGTGTTACCCTGAAGTTGTGGAGTCTCTTTTATTCTAGAAGCAGACAAATCTCCCAACTCTACCTCTCCCGAGCTTATGGTTCTCAACCAATATGCCTTACCGGGCTCCAACACATCAGATAACTCATAGCTCTCACCAAAACCAAATACTGTCCCCGGAATCACAATCCCCTGAGGGTCACTAATATCTGATACATTCATGGATGACGATAAACCGCTGACAAGGTTCCAGTCCGACTGCAAGGAAAGGGTTAATGACGTAATTGGAGCTCCTGTTAAGCTATTTGATCCAACATCAGAAAAACGAAGCCAATAGCCCGTACCTTCCTCTAAATTATCCTGCTGTTCATAACTGTCTGAGAATGAAAACAATGTCCCCTCTATAGCATCAGGATAAACAGTGGTCTGTTCCGTGTCAGACAAGCCCACAGGAAGCCCCACTAAATTCCAATCAGACATGTGAGACACCTCAACAGTAACATCTCCTGTCTGGGTAGCTTCATAATAACCTGTCCTCTTTAAATTACCTCTGTATATATTCCATCCAATCGCCTGAGATAACTCCTTCACATCCACATTCACAATACTCCTTGCTGTCCCTATCATCACTTCCAAATCTCCATCTAAATCCACATCTACAACTGCAGGAGAACCCTTGAACGGAAAATCCCCGTAATGAATAGGAAAATGATGCACCAAACTACCATCTGCATGAAATGCATACAACTTTGTACCGTCCACTGCTGTAACGATCTCAGCTGACCCATCTCCATCTAAATCCACAACCACCGGAGAACATATTACATCATCCTCTACATACTGAGGCCAGTTCGGAAGTGACTCACCATTCACATCCACTCCATAAACATAACCGTCATCTGAACCAAAGAAAATACCTAAACCGAACGGGGTATAACCAAATCCTGCGCTGGTGCTTACATCTGATCCCGTCTCTACAACAAAACGCAACGAACCGTCTGAATTAATACCATAAAAATTATCATCCCTGTTGCCAGCTACAATAACCTTCTCTCCATCAATATCCAAAACAGAAGGAGCTGTCCTGAAATCATTTCCCGCTTCAAACGGAAAACCTGGGGCTTCCGTCCCGTCACCGTAAATTACATGAATCATCTCTCCATCCGTTCCAACTACAATGTCTTCCATCCCATCACCATTAAAATCTGCTAAAGCAACTCCACGCTGTATCTTCTCACCTAACTGTACAGGAAAGCCACTTACAGAGGAACCATTGGCATTAACAGCAAATAACTTACCCGGAGATGAATATCCGCCAAATACCACTTCCAACTCACCGTCACCATCAATATCTCCCAACGCAGGGGTTGACATGATGTACTGTTGAGCATTGTAATCTGCCTGAACAGAACCATCAGAATTGAGAATAAGAAGATGCTTATCCTTTGAGCCAATGACAATCTCCTTATCTCCATCTCCTTCCAAATCTGCTATAGCAGGAGAACCCCAAATATCATTACCCAGATCAAAGGGAAATCCCGGTTGTTCGTTACCCATATCATCCACCATATGTACCAAACCACCGTACTCACCATATATTATCTCTGTGTCTCCATCTCCATCTATATCTAAAACTGCTGGGGATGACTCAATCTGATTAAGAGTTTCTAAAGGCCAACCGCTTTGATTAAGAGAGACCTCAAATGAAAATGTTACATCATCATTGTAATAAGTTAGGTTACCATTCTCCCAAAATTCACCAGATATAGCAATATTCAGATCAACCTCCCCAAGAGGAAATTCTGATGGAATCTGAATTACTACATCTGCTGCTTCTAAAGCACCAGCAGAAATATTACCAAAATTTAATTGGGGAAAAGGTATTATTATTTCTTCAACCGAAGAGATAATAGCCGTCACATTATTGACCTGCAACTCCGGAGATGAATTTTCGATTGATAAAATATAAATAAATTCTTCTCCAGGATTAATCACACCATCTTCATCAGTATCACCAATAATATCAACAAACTCAGGCTGTAAAAGTACATTCATATAAGAGAATTGAATGGTTATCCCCGGATTTGTTACATTGAAAATATTAAGCCCACCCGGATCTCCATTGGTTAAGAAACTGGATGGGTTTGTATTATCATTAATTTCTGTTCTACCTGAAGATTCATTAAATGGTGCCAACGCAAAGCTTCCATTATCTGTCGTAGTGCCACCAACTCTATAGAGATAGATCTCATCTGGAGGGCCATCCGCATTTCCATCTCCCACCACTGTGTTAATTCTTGTAACAAGTAAGCCAGAATCATTTCCAGGAGTTGAAGACTCATAAATTCCCTCTTTCTTACGATATTCCACTACAAAATACTCTGTGCTTGAATAAGGAGAATTAATTCTGAAGGCATTATTAGTGCTAGATTGCAAAGGATATAGCTCGAATGTTCCCGAACCAGAAATGAGAGGAATTTCTTCTATCCAATCTCCATATTTATATTTCATGAATGCACTCATATATGCGGGAGGATCACCTGCTCCATCCATAATGTCCCAACCCCCCATCGCTGCAGGCGCACCATTTCCATCATAATGATATAAATCGGGGGCACCCAAAGAATGAAAAAATTCATGGCAAATAGTACCAACAGTAAAATATCCACCCTCTTCCATGTTAAAATTATAATCACGTACTAATTTGTTATTAATATAAACATCATAGTAGAACAAACTCCACCGATGTGGCCACAATAGAGTTGCCCAGGCAGTTGGTGACCCATAGATTAAAAAAGTGACGTTATCTACTTTTCCATCATCGTTTGAATCGATTGTAAGAGATAGGGGTACCTCCGGTTCAATATATTCTATTGCATTCTTTAATAAAGTCTGCTCTCTAAATGTTCTCTGATTGTCATTTGAATATCCATCCGGATTGGTTGAAGCATTGTAGGGCATGTAATAACTTCTTGGATGCTCATCCTGATAGGATAAATTTGTTGAAAAATCACAAATGGGAAAATGGTGGGTGTGAACATGCAATTGGTCGTATGATACCTCCTCAAAATAATGTAATAAGGAAGGACCATTTTCATCATTAAATACTAAATCATGCTCACTGCGAGGGTCAGAAAACTCAGATTCATCACTATAGCGAATAAA
>CAZNQF010000033.1:7256-9833 GCA_964575125.1 uncultured bacterium | reverse complement strand
GTACCGGTTGTTGGTGCATCCCTTGTAGATAAACCAATACCATCATTAAATCTATTTCTCTTTTGTTGGTAAAGCTCCCTCGAGATCACTGCCCACGGTTCAAGTCCTTTTTCAGCAGGATCTACAGATGCAGCTTGAAATTCAGATGGAATTACTTGCTCATTTTGTAAAACACCATAATAAAAATAGCCATCATCATGGCTTTGTATTAAAGTGAAACCATTCCTGTCATGTGCCCAGTTGAAATATTCATCTCCGCTTATAAAGCAATCGATAACCTCTCCAGTGGGTTGAGTTATTTTATAGGGATTGAAGGATACGTTTATTGCTGGTAAAAAACCAACCAGTAAAACGATAAAATAGTAATTCTTCATGAAAAAATCTTAGTCCTTTAATTTAGTGGTTACCATTGTATTATTAGACAATAAAAAATGGGAAATATTCATTTTAAATTAAGTAGCCCCGGTTTTCAAGGGTGAAAACCGGGGCGTGGAGGGGAGTATGGGGTAAATCTATTTATTTTATCAAAAGTACTTTTCTCGTTTTAGAAAAATAACCTGCCTCAACTCGAAACAAATATACACCTGTTTCCACATTACCTCCAGAATTATTTTTTCCATCCCATTCTATATTATAGAATCCAGGTTCTTTATAGGAGCTCTCTAATAGCTCAATTTCATTACCTAAAATGTCAAATATTTTAATTTTAATATTTGCTCCTATAGGTAATTCATAGGCGATATTTGTAGTAGAATTAAACGGGTTCGGGAAAGCAGGATGGAACGCAAACAAGTTCGGGACTCCAATTGTTTCCGTTCTCTTTAAATCAAATTGTGTTATATCTCCCAAAACTACAAAGTTACCTTTGCCAGAAAGTAAGAACTCTTGGTTTGAAGCAGAGCAGAATATCTTCCAGCTGCTGTTTAAATCATTAACATCAAATTTAACTTTTAATATTTTAGCAGGGGTCATTATTTGTATTCTACTATCTCTGCTACTCTATCTGCTGTTATCTTCAAATCGAACATCAAAACCACCCACAGGGGGTTTTGGAGGAAGATCATATTGATTCAAACTAGATTCATCAAATAATTCTCCAAAATATAATCGAATTCCATTAATTTCTAATGTGCTCAAATTTTCTAAGCTCTGATTACTGGATATAGCTCTATTAGTGTGCAGATATCCTCCAACAGTTATCATACCTTCATCGGTCGTTTTTAACCAATAACCTTTTCCAGGCACTATTGCCTCAGCAGGTAAATATCCTTCATCATAATAAAATAAGGTATTCGGAATAATTAACTCATTATAGAATAACAAATCATTTACATTAACATTGTCAGAAATACCTGTGATAAGGTTCCACCCATTATCAACTTGAACATTTAGAGAAGAAATTTGATATCCTGTTACTGAGGTTTCTTCTATTGAAGGAAATCGAAGCCAATATCCATTCCCCTCAATCATTTCATCTGTTAAAACGTAGGCGTTGTTTGCAAATCCATATAGTGTATTTATAATTGCACTATTAAAAATATTAAGATAATAAGAATCGGAGACCATAACTGGAATCCCGATCAAGTTCCAACCCATGTTTGTATTGACGGATATATTAGCCATATTTGACTGAGCACGATATAAACCATTTCTAAATAAATTCCCTCGATACATATTCCAATCATCCATATTAACTTGACCAGCTTTAATATCAACAACAACTAAATCATTACTGCTTCCACCCACTATCTCAACATCTCCATCCATATCTAGGTCATCAACCATTAGTGAGCTGGTAAAAGGAAATGTAAAAGACATTGGAAAGTAATCCAAAGATGAACCATCCATATCAAAAGCAAATAATTGATTGCCAGCTCCTGAAATTATTTCAGGATTTCCATCACCATCTAAATCTGAGAAAATAGGAGAAACCAATACATTACTATTCAAATTTTTTGGCCATCCATCAAAAAAATTGCCATAGCTATCCACTAAATATAAATTGTCATCATTTGAGCCAAAAGAGATCATAGTTTCACCATTTAATCCAAAATGAATTGCAGGAGAGGTCATAATATCGCCATCAGTGTTGATGATAAATCGAATAGATCCATCCGCATTTATTCCATAAAAATTGTCATTTTTGGATCCAACAACAATGAGCGGTTCATCAATGTCAGACAAAATAACAGACGGTGAAGTTTTAATCGTACTGTTTGTAATAACAGGAAACCCTGATGCTATGGATGCATTATCATGTATCAAATATATATTTCCTTCCTGTGTTGCACATATTATATCATCCACATCGTTATCATTTAGATCTGCTAATGCAACTCCCGATAAAATCCTTTGTGATAACGTTACAGGAAATCCATTTACATCTGATCCATCAAGATTAACTGCAAATATTTTTCCGCTGGAAGAATAACCACCGAACACTATCTCCAAGTCAGTGTCTCCATCAAGATTACCAATTGAAGGTGTTCCCATTAAATATTGGTTAGCATAATATACCATCAATTCATTGCCATAACTATCAAGGATAACTGCTTTCCCACTTTTTGAAGTGAGAAC
>CAZNQF010000033.1:0-7246 GCA_964575125.1 uncultured bacterium | reverse complement strand
CATTTTCTCCGTTTCCATTTATATCGCCGAAGGCAGGGGTTCCCCACAGCAGATCACCAAAATCATATTGCCAATCTGTTAGGGTATTACCATTTTTGTCTATGACTTTAACACTTCCCCAGTTCTCAGCAATCAATATTTCTTTTTCACTGTCATCGCTATCTAAATCAATAACGACGGGTGTTGCTGTTAATTGATTATCAACTAAAACGGGAAAATGAGCTTGATTTAATGAAATATTAATCTCAAAATTAAATGAATTTTCATAAAAATCATTTTCCTCTGAATCTGCTGTTATGTTTAACTGAAAATCATAATCTCTCAACAAAGCATCAGATGAAACTATGGCCCTAAATGGAACGGATGTATTTGTATAAGAATTATCTGTAGCTAAAGTCTCAATGAAATCAGAGTTATCTAAAATCGAAATAGAAGATTCTTCAGTTGTCAAGGTCATTGTAATATTAGATGCAGTGGGCCAGGGAATTAAATTTTGAATGGTAACAAAAATATCTAACTCTTCCCCGGGATTCACAACTCCATCTCCATCTCCAACAGTCTCCACAAAATATGAATCCATCAGTACAATATTGGGTTCAGAAAGACTGAGAGGTTCTATTCCCATAACTGCAGCCTGTCCCTGTCCAAAAGTGTATCCACCCGCTGAAAGATTGGATAACAAGAAATATCCGTCGTAGGAGCCACCCCAACCCCAGTTGCAATGAAAATATTCATCATTGTAGCCATCAATATTCCAGGCATGCCCTCCTCCTCCTCCATTATCATAGCCTCTATATATCATTGGTCGTCCTGAATCTAATTCTTCCTGCATTGTATCTATCCAATTTGAATTTGAATAGTCGTTTTTTTCTTCAAAATGGATACTACTTTTATATAGGAAGTGTTCTTCCATTGCTGACATTGCATTAGGATAGTGAGTTCCAACCCATGCTCCAGAACCGCTTGGGCCGTATCCCATATCTATGGCAATCCCAGCATGAGATAACAAAAGTTGTGACGATGAGGTTGCTACAAAATCAGACATAGAATCAAAGTCATAAAAAGCTTCACTAAAATCAGCAAATAGATATCCATATTGACCGTGATTATAGCCGTGAGAGCCATTGCCGACCTCTGGATATGACCAATAATGCATAACCTGTACCATTGACACAGCTACACAACCAACTAGAGCATGTCCTCCTGGTCCATCTTGATCATATGGACAAAGCAAATTCCACGGATTGGGCTGGTTAAATCGAGCTTGAATTAGTGGACCCACATTTCTAGTTGTAGTAAAATCATAGGACCCACTTACAATGCTATCCCATTGACTGTTTATCTGATTATTTGTTTGTACATCACTAGACCTTGCAAATATGATCTCCCTTTTATATTCATCAATCAAACCTAAAAGTTGAACAGGAATATTTTCAGATGAATATATCGACCTAGTACTGTATCCAATGATTGGCAATAATCTATCATCACCCGATAGCATGACAAATCCGGTTGGCTCAAATCCGATTACATAAATTAAAATCTCCTCCTCATGATAAATATGATTGATATTTTTAATAATTATATCACTTGAGCTTTGATTTACTCGGGTAGAATAAAAGTTTTTTGCAGCCCTAACAGCAATATCCTCAGGAATTTCTTTTGCCCAAAGATTAAATGATAAAATAATAAACAAAAAGATTAATCGATTAATATTATAAGTTGATCTTGGATGATTTAATTGTTTCTTCATAGAAATTAATGACTTTTATTTTAATAAAAATAATTTATGAAATGATTGTTTGTCACCTGCATCTAGAGCGAGAAAATAAACACCACTAGATAAAATTTCATTGTTTTTATTTTTTCCGTTCCAGGATATCGAGTGATTACCTATAGAATAAATTTTATTAGGTGATATTAGTTCAATAACCTGCTTTCCCTGAATATCAAAGACAGTAAGAGAAATATATGAACTCTGATGTAAAGAAAACTGAATATGGGTTGTAGAATTAAATGGATTTGGAAATGAAGAGATATCGAATATTTCTGGGAGGTCAGAATAATTATTCCTTAACAAAATTAAATGACTTGAATTCAAGTCGATAGTGTAGTGTGTATCTTTATTTATTGTTTCCCTTTGCTCTTGGTCTGGAAACACCAATGTCCACTCAGACTTATCTACTATTTCAGATTCAACTGAGATAGGGAAGTTTGAATTTATCAATCCAATTTCACCACCCAGGCGTGACGCAAAAAAATCTCCAACGAATCGAACATCAAACACATTCAATCCTTTCGGAGGTTGAGGTGGTAATCCAAAGCTAAGCTCATCCTGATTATCTAAAGCTTCTCCAAAATAAAGTGTTTGAATCGTTCCCAAACTATTTTTAAAAACTAATTTATTTGCCTGACTGAAAACATGATTAGATTGATATTTTGATGAAGAGCTACCCGCATTGGAGAGCACGATTTCTCCGTCAGATATTGATCTTACCCAAAATCCTCCACCAGGAACAATGTAGTCTGATTGAAAATAACTGTTTAAAAAACCAAACAGTGTTCCAGGAATTAATATATTTTCATTATCAATGATTTCATTAAACAAAGTTGGAACCGATAGTCCAGAAATAAGATTCCAATTTTCATTGATATCTATTGTCAAGCTAGTAATCGGATCTCCCACGACAGTCTCTGAACCAGAATCAGAGAATCTCAGCCAATAACCGTTCCCCTGATTTAATGTTTGTGTCAAAATATAATTTGTATCAAATAGATAAAGTGTTTCATCAATTGCATTAGGAAAAATATCCAAAAAATTTAAATCACTCTCATTGATGGGAAGTCCAATCAAATTCCACCCATTTGTATATGGAATTAAAATTTCAACTTCGCTAAATCCTCCGACCACTGTAACAGAGAAATTGAGCTGCGCTGAATATTCCATATAATCATCAATATTTGATGATAGATTTAAAGTAAATCCTATTTCTCCTGGAATCGTTCCTTGCGGAAATTGAACTAAAAATGGGTCCTCTATATTTAAAACTGCCTCTCCGGGCAAGACATTTCCAAAGTTCGCCTCATTTTGCAAAATAAATGCATTGGACCCGACAGTCAGCTCAGCTATGAGATTTGTTGCTTCTCCCCAAGTTTCATTGTTGTATAGAATCGTTCTCAACTCAATTGATTCTCCAGCATTTATTTCATCGTCTTCCCCATCAATGATCATTATATCTAGATCAACAAATTCTATCTGAGGAAACAGTCCTGCATCAAGAGCTTTTTCGATATCAACACGTCCACGGCCAAGCCGTCCCTCTAAATAGGATTCTGTATTCACAGAATAGATGACGGGGTCTGAAGATGCCAACAACATTGTTTCTATCTGAACGTTAGTAATCCCTGGATAGTATATTCTCATTAATCCTGCGCAGCTTGCTGCAACAGGAGTGGCCATTGAGGTACCATCCCAAGATGAATAATTATTACCAATCACACTGCTCCGTATATTCTCTCCAGGTGAAGATAGGTCAACGGTCTCGTGATATGTTGCCCAGTGATTCCAATTATCACCAGTTCCCAGTGCTGTCACTGAAATTACATTATCATAGCTTGAGGGATAGTGAGACGCATATTCTTCACCCCAACCATCGCTCTCCCCATTTCCGGCAGCTGCAAAAATGAGAGCGCTATATGTATCATGACAAATATTAATTACAGATTGCTCATAGTTGCTGTAGCCACCGCCTCCCCAGCTATTATTTATAATAGCATACGAACCTGAATGATAACCTGCTTTTGCAGCATATAAAATTCCGGAATAACCATGGGTTATATATGGATAGGATTGTTCTCCTGTTGAGACCTTTACGGACATAATTTTTGAGTCAAATGAAGTAGAAGCAATCCCTGTCCCGTTGTTTGTTGAAGATGCAAGCAAACCTGCAACATGAGTTCCGTGTGCCCACGTTCCATTAGGGTTTGCTCCCTGTCGGGGTTGAGGATTGTTGTCTTCTGTTCCACTCCAACCGGAGGCATCCCATCCAATCAAATCATCAATGAAGGTATTTTCATTATTGTCCCAGTTATCATCATCAATACCATTCAAATCTCCCGGATCTAGGATCCATTGTCCACCGGAATATTCGATTGTATGCCCGTCACCATCCGCATCTTCATTTAAATTCTGCCAAAGATTATTTCGCAGATCCACATGGTCCCAATCAACTCCTGTATCAACTGACGCTAAAAGAACATCATTCCCCACCGGTGGATTACCTCCATTAGGGTTCCATCTGTTCCAAGCTTGATTTGCCCCAACCTGAGGTAAAAACCATTGCTGATTGTACATGGGGTCATTGGGAGTAAAATAGGGTTTCCGAACAAATACAAATTCAGCTGAGTGTACAGCCGACAAATTTGAGAGGATATTTTTTAGTGAATTTATTTCCTCAATTCTGTTTTCGGAAAATTGAATTTTGTAAATCCTATTTAGGAATATTTCACCATCATTGTCTCTCTCCTCTGCAAAGGGAATCCACAAAGAAATTTTTGTTACACCATGATTTAAAACAAATTCATCCAATTCATCCAGCCCTGTAGATGAACTGGATGAAAAATTATCAATTGATAGTGGTGAAACCTGAGACCTTAGGCAAAATAAAAGAGAACTATCGTCACGGTATTCCTCCTGAGAGTTACCATAAACAAAAATTACTGATAGATAAAATAAAACCCCATATTTCATGAATTATTTCAAATATAGCATTTTATTAAATGAACTCTGGTTCTCTGTTTCCAAAGAATAAAAATACATCCCTGAGGATACCTTTGTTCCACTAGAATTGGTGCCATCCCACTCTACATGATGAATTCCTGATGGAGTGTCACCAGAGACAAGCTCTTTTACAATTTTTCCTGAAACATCAAATATTCTTAAGGATATATTTTCAGAGCTGTTTAACTCATACTGGATGACCGTTGAACCGTTAAATGGATTAGGATAGTTAGCCCCCAAGAAAAACTTAGAGGGACTAGCTGTAGATCTCATCAGCTCTATGGAAGATGTGCTTGATTGAACCTGAATCTCTCCAAAATTACTTAGAGGAATTATATTACCATCAATTTTCAAGGTCCAGCTGTCTGCCAATGATTCACTACCAATTTCATAACGAACTGTAAACTCTTCATCAGGAACTATCCATTTAATTTGATCACCATTCATTGAGTGAGCCCAATCGCCCTCAAACCTAACATCAAAAGGAATTCCATCAAAAGTTGGGGGCAGGCTAAAACTTAGCTGTTCTGCACTTGTTAAGTCTTCACCAAAGTACAGTGTTTTGGATGCTCCATTATCCAAAATAAATTCAATTTGATTATTAGGAAATATTTTATTTTCAGTTCCTTTTCCGTTTGACCTTTGGCCTCCGGTGAGAGTCAGAGAGCCCTCATAATTTGCTCGAATCCAATATCCATATCCTGGCTCAACCGCATCAGGACCAAAATAACCGTTTGAGCTGTATCCATATGTCGTGCTTGGAATAATAATATCCTCTGCATCAATAATAGCAATGTCAATAGGACTTGAAATACCTGAAATTATATTCCATCCAGAGTTTAATGAAACGGTAACACTGTTAACAGGTGCACCGGAAATAGTTGTAACATTCTCTTCAGTCATCCGTAACAGGTATCCCACTCCAAGCTCTAAATTAGCCTCAAGAGAATATCCGTTATCATAGGCATACAGTGTATTTGGCTCGGCAGAAGGAAATAAAATATCATAGGAGCTATCATCCACGGTGAAAGGTAGCCCTACCATATTCCATCCCTCCATATATGAGATTTCTAATGACGAAGAATAGCTATGACTAATATATACCCTGTTGTGCATAACTGGAATCGAATAAGAATCAGTTGAATTCATGTTTACTGAGAAAAACATTCCACCAAAGGCATCGGTCAATGTGAAATTTCCTTCACCTAGTGCGTCCATATTCCAGGAAAGATGAAACTCTTCTGAACCTATACCTGCCTGAAAATCTACTGCCCATTCGGTCATCCCAGACTCAGGAGTTGTGGGGCGGATATCAGTATAAAAACGGTCACTAACAATGGGGTTAAACAGTGCAGCATCCCACGCAGGTGGAGGGGGCGCGGGTGGCGCATATGAGTCCATTCCTCCATCATAGCCGTCGGTTGCCTCGGGGCTAGTACCAAAAACAAGATCAATCGGGAAGTTTACATTATCTGTCGCTGTAAGGGTCACAGCAAAATCTAAAGAGAAAAGACTTTGAGTTATAATAACCCGGTTGAATGATGCAGATATCACTGCCTGGGTTGCTTCATTCATATTGACTGAAAAAAGTGTCCCCCCAAACGCATCGGTCAGCGTAAAATTACCATCTCCCAATGTGCTGGGGTCCCAAGATAAAATATATTCCGTTGTACCCACATTACCCTGAAAATCTATGGCCCACTCTGTTGCACCCTGATCAGGCGTTGTAGGTCTAATATCAGTATAGAAACGGTCACTCACAATTTGATTAAATAGAGCGGCATCCCACGCAGGAGGCGGAGGAGCTGGCGGGGCAAACACATCCAATCCCTCATCATAGCCGTTTGTTGCATTTTCAATTGTACCAATGGACATAACAAACGGTTCAGAACCTAAATTATCCGTTGCCGATAAAACTGTAAGAAAATCAAACGAGAAATAGGAATGAGCTATGAGAACCCTGCTGATACTCGGGTCCAAATCTATGGAGTCCATTGTTCTCATATCATGGGAAAACATGACGCCACCAAAAGCATCTGTTAGCACAAAATTTCCATCTCCCAATGTGCTGGGGTCCCAGGCAAGGGTGGTCGTTGAGCTCGCAGATTCAACCATTAAATCAATGGCCCATGTTGTTGAACCATCTAGAGGAGTTGTCTCTCTATAATCACCATAAAATCTATCACTAACCTCTAAATTAAACAACGCGGCATCCCACGCAGGAGGCGGAGGAGCGGGCGGGGCAAATACATCTAGTCCGTCATCATAGCCTACCGTGGCATCCGGGCCGGTTCCGATACCCATTACAAATTCACCAACAGAATAATCATTTGTTGCAGTTATGTGAGTTTGAAAATCAAGCGAAGCATACGAATGAGTTATGATCACCCTATTAAATACAACAGTCACAGAGCACGCCTCAGTAGCCTGCATATCCACAACAAGAGAGATTCCTCGACAAGGATC
>CAZNQF010000032.1:13474-14712 GCA_964575125.1 uncultured bacterium | reverse complement strand
CCCTTGACAGATGGAGAAAGGTATGCAACATTGAGCTCAAGCGTTCCAAAGGGAACTGACTCTGAATATTATAATTCTGATGGATACCCATCAAATAGTAATAGCTGGATATTTTTGTTGTCATCTGGACCTTTTGGTAGTCATATGGAAGCGGATTCTACGCTGCAGCTTCCACCAGGGGAATCCTGCTCAATTGCGTTTGCAGTTGTGTGTGGGCTGTGGGAGGGGTCTGGTTCCGACTCTTATGAAAGACGAGCTAAATTAATAGTAAATTCGGATTGGTCACAAAAGGCATATGATGGAGAGGATAAAAATAGAAATAATATACTTGATGATGGAGAAGATTTGAATGATGATGGTAAAATTGATCGGTTCATTCTTCCTGAACCACCACCTATACCAAACATGACTGTTGATGTTGGGGATCAGGAGGTAACGATATATTGGCAAAATAATTCAGAAGATTTTGAGGATCCAATAAGCAGGGAACAAGATTTTGAAGGATATCGAATTTATGGAGCAAGAAAAACAATTGGAGATAATCTAACCGAATTTTCATTGTTGGGAGAGTTTGATAAAACTGATGGAGAATCATCAGAGATAGGATACAATTCAGGATTTGAGTTCGTATTGATCAAAAATGAGCTTGGAGAGCAGGATAGTGTTTTAATAAATGGTAACTATTATCATTATAAATTTGTTAATAAAGGTGTACAAAATGGTTGGCTGAATTATTATGCAGTGACGGCTTTTGACCGAGGAGACCCAGCAGCCAACCTTGGCTCTCTGGAAAGTTCAGTTTACGGCAACAGGGTCTATGTTTATCCAGGGATTCAAGCGCAAGATGGAGTATTAGAGTGGCAGCCATCCGTTTATCCCAATCCCTATAGAGGTCAGGCATTGTGGGATGATTATGGAAGCCGTGAACGTTTGATTTGGTTCACAGGGCTCCCACAAAAAGCAGAAATTCGAATTTTTACCCTTGCAGGAGATCCTGTAGATATATTATACCATAATGAGGAGTATGATGGTGGGGATGTGCAAAACATTAACTCATTTCAAGGTCCGGTTTTGAGTGGAGGCGAACATGCCTGGGATTTAATAACAAAGTATGATCAGGCAATTGCATCCGGACTATATTTATTTACTGTTGAAGACTTGAATTCCCAAAGTAATTCTTTTGGAGAGATAAAAGAAGGCAAATTTTTAGTTATCAAATAAAAGGAGAGAAAAATGAA
>CAZNQF010000032.1:4180-13464 GCA_964575125.1 uncultured bacterium | reverse complement strand
GCTGACCTCTTTGAATGGTCAAAACCTTACTATACCGGAAGCTAGGCAAGAGTTTGGCAATACCGTAACTACAAGCGGCGTTGTGACCACTACTAATCTAGCCAGCTCTGGTCAGAGTGATTTTGCTATCCAAGATGAAACAGCAGCAATCATAATTTATAACGGAGATTTTGATGCTGGGCTATCACTGGGAGATTTAGTAACTGTTACAGGTGAAATCATAAATTATAATGGAAAGTTGGAAATTGTGCCAGGTGTTGAAACAGATATCTCTATTGAAAGTCAGGGGAATGAGTTACCCAATTTCCAATATATGACATTATCAGGATTACTAACTATTCCAGAATCATTTGAATCGGAATTGATAAAAGTATTTGGTGTTGAGATTGTTGATGGTGATTGGCCTGAATCTGGAAATAATGCGAACCTTACAATTTCTGATGATGAAGGTGTTACAACTCTTACAATAAGAGTTGATCGTCACTCTGATGTAGATGAGGGACCTCAACCTCAAGGATTATTTAATTTATCTGGTATAGTTAGCCAATATGATTACACTGAACCACAGGATGAGGGCTATCAAATCATTCCTCGTTTTCAGACGGACATTGAAGAACCAAATGAAGATATCTTACCAATAATAGAAGTGAGAAATACACCGGAAGGTGAAATAATTACAACAGCTGGATTTGTTACTACTCCGAACTATGGTACCGCTGGGTCTCGCACAGAATATGGTTTACAAGATGCAACAGGTGCAATTATTGTTTATAGCTATGGTTTTGATGCTGAACTATCTGTAGGAGACTTTGTTGAGGTTACTGGAGCGATAGATATTTATAATGGTAAAACAGAGATCGTTCCATCAGAGCTAACTAATATTACTGTTATAAGCAGCAACAATGTTATTCCAGCATCTCAAAATATATCTTTAGCACAAATTCTTTCAAGTCCGGAATTATATGAATCTGAGATCGTAACTATTCAGACCGCAACTATTGTTGAAGGAGATTGGCCTTCAGAGGGTAGTAACAGTAACCTTACCATTACGGATATAAGTGATTCGACCATGACAATGAGGGTTGATAAAGATACAGATGTTGATGAAGGAATTGAGCCACAGGGAACCTTTAATCTCACCGGAATCGTAGGTCAATATGATTCATCTGAACCTGCAGATGGAGGATATCAGGTTTTACCTAGATATTATTCAGATTTTGAGGTTTTAGGTGATGTTTCACCCTATCTTTCTGATTTGATGCACACCCCTACAACTCCTACGCCAGATGATGTGGTAACAGTAAGCGTTCAGGCGATTGACGACGGAGAGCTAGAGCTTAGCTTAAATTTTCAAATAGATGGTGGAAATTATGATTCAAATGATATGCAAATGAGTGAAGCAAATTCATTTTTTGGAACAATACCTTCACAAGATGATGGCGTTACAGTTCATTATTTTGTAAGCGCTGATGATGGGGTAAATGAAACCGTAAATTCAGATACACTTTTTTATATAGTTCATGCAACCCAATCACTTACATCGATATACGATGTTCAAACTAATCCTGATCTAGAGGGACAAGTTGTTACTATTGGAGGTGTTGTTACAGCAGAATTTTGGGGAGGTTCATCCAATCGAAACATTTATGTTCAAGATGCAGAAGCAACGTTTAGTGGGGTTGTTGTTTTTAATTACGATGGCTGGGATGGCTTTGGATTTAATACTCCAATGGGTGAAACTGTTTATAGCCTGGCAGAGGGAGATAGTGTGGTCCTGACAGGTGAAGTTCTTGAATATTATGGTAAAACAGAGATTACAAATGTAAGTGATTTGACGGTTTATGGTCCAGCTGTAAATCAATTTGAGCCTCTAGATGTTACTGTTGATCAGATTACAACCGACGGTCCAGAATCTGAAGCTTACGAAAGTGTTTTGGTTAGAGTCTCAAATGTATTTGTTGTTGAAGAAGATCTTGGCTATGGTGAATGGTCTGTCACAGATGGTTCAAACTCAGTTCGTGTTGATGATAACTGGGATTATTACTACTGGCCGGAGGAAGATGCTGAATTAGAGGCTGTAACAGGTGTGTTGGACTATTCATACAGTAATTTCAAAATCCAACCAAGATTAGCAAGAGATGTTGTTGAAGCAGGTGATGCACGCATCCAGCGTATTCAACAGGTACTGTACAGTGATTTAATTAAAGCAGGCGAAGATTCAGAATCTGATATGTCTTACATGCTCGAAGACACCGTAAGCATTTCTGGGATCGTAACCATGCCAACTGGACTGAGCTATGCTGGTGATGGTGTAAAATTTATTTTTGCAGATCCTCATGGAGGCCCCTGGAGCGGAATTTTATCGTATGATCCTGATAGCTCAGCATTTCCTTTTTTATCTGAGGGTGATTACATACGTGCTACAGGATATATCTATGAATATTCTACTGGGGGTTCAAATATGACGGAACTATTTGTTACCCAACCTGTCGAGGTCCTTTCTGCGAATGTTGAGATGCCACCTGAACCCACAGTATCTTCTGGAGATCTACGATGGCCGACAGAAGCAGAGCAGTGGGGAACTGTTATGGTGAAAGTTGAAAATGCGCTTATAACTGCAAATGATTTTCCATATGATCTGTTTGCAATGGATGACGGTTCAGGGTCCGTACTTGTGGATGATGATTCTGACAGCGTGGAAGTTTATTTTGACGAGGTGGGACCACCACCAGTGGGAACGTTGATTGAATCTGCTCGTGGTTGGGTATACCACCACTATGGAAGTTATGAAGATTCTACAGCCTATAAATTGTGTCCTCTATATACTTCTGATTTGCAATATGAAATTCAGGAAGGATTATATGTAGAGCATTTAGCCGGGTGGAATTTGATTGGATTTCCGTTTAATGGTGTTGATAATAATTATGAAACAGTTTTTCCTGATGCCACCTCAGGTACTCTTTATGAATTTTCAGGAACATATGTGAATGTTTCCTTAATAGAGCCTGGAAATGGTTATTGGTTAAATTTCTCTGAAGCAGGAACAGATATATTAAATGGAGATCCAATCAATAGTCTCTCCATCTCTCTTTCAGCTGGATGGAATTTGATTAGTGGTATTTCTTCAACCTTTTCTATGGATGGTATTGAAGATATAAATTCAATTATTGTTCCAGGTACACTTTATGGCTTTGATGCTACATATCAAAATACAAATTCATTGGAGCCGGGGAAAGGATATTGGATTAATGCATATGAATCGGGCCTTATTACAATTAATGGAGGAGGAAATGCACGTGTTAGTTCACAACCAACCAATTATGCTGAAGGTGCAAATGTGTTAACATTTGACACACAATCTATCTTCTTTGGAGTCGCAATCCCTGATGATGATAAAATCAGGTATGCCCTTCCACCATTACCACCAGAGGGTTCACAGGATTTTCGATTTGCTGATGGAAGTAAACTATCCAATGAAGGGGGCACGATTTCCATTATGCAGTCAAGTGAGCAGCTACATTTATCCTACCAGATAAATATTCCTCCGGGAGAAGGAATGAATTGGGTGCTGACTTCAGAATTGGGAGACAGATACATTCTTTCCAAATCCGGTGAGATTATCATTGAACGACCGGTTAATTCCATGGTGTTAAAGCAAGAGTCACAGGTTCCGTTTATCTATTCATTATCTCAGAATTATCCCAATCCCTTCAATCCTGAGACAGAAATTCGTTTTTCGATCACAAATGAGAATGAGGTATCTTTGGTTATCTATGATATTCTTGGTAAAGAAATAAAAAAACTTGTTCAATCAAGAATGGATCCAGGGCATCACAAAGTGATTTGGGATGGATCTTCTGATTCTGGTTCAGCTGTTGCTTCTGGAATGTATTTCTATAGATTTAGATCTGGAGATTTTGTAAGCCAGAAGAAAATGATGTTGATTCGATAAAGGTGTTTACCGGCAGGAGAGTGAGACTTCTGCCGGTAAAATTTTAATGTACTCTTTTTTAAAATACCTACCAGTATTTCTCGCCCTTTCTTGCTCAGTTTGGGAATATGATGATCCTTCAATAACATATGATAATTACCCTCCGGAAACATATTTATCTCTTATTGCTTCTGATACTATCTATGCAATAGTAGATGAAATCATCTCATCAGTGGACCCTGAAACGGGAGAAATAATAGCTGATACGATTTGGCACTATGAATTGGAAGAAATATCAATTGACTCATCAACAGTAACTGATACACTTCTAAATGCATTTACAACGGTCTCAACAAGCAAACAGGAATTACATTGGTGGGGAGAAGATTCTGATGGTGAAATCATCGGATATAAGTACCGTTGGAATACTGATACTGTTTGGACAGAAACCACTAACGAAACAGCAGTATTTTTTGTCCCAATTACTAAAACATTTGATGTGTTTCAGTTTGAGGTAGCTGCTGTGGACAATGATAGTATTCTGGATCAATCTCCCTCAAAATTGGTACTTCCAATCCAAAATTCCTTTCCAGAAATTAGTTTTAAACATCTCAGTAATCCATTATCGGATGATCTGCCTGAACCCAAAAACGTACATGTTACTTTTCCAACACGCACATTTATCTGGGATGTCTCTGATTTAGATGGAATAGAGACTATTATTTCTATCTTTTATACTTTGGATGATACCTGCGGAACTTGCTGGAATGAATTAGATGCAGCTGCATTTTCAAGTATTACTCTTACAGAGTTAGTCCCTGGTGAACATATATTTTACATGAAAGCACAGGACGTCGCGGGAGCATTTAGTCCTACAATTCATTTCCCTGATGAATCGGATGAAATGTCTCCTGATACATGGGTTGTTAAGGAACCGCAAGGTTCAACATTAATTGTAGATGATTATCCTCAGGATACCCCAAATAATGCCCTTGAATGGTATACTAGTTTGATAGATTCAATTGCAACTGAGGGATTTTCATTTTGGGAAATTGGAGAAAAACTTCCTTTTACTGTAACCGATGTTACTTCCACATTAAATTATTTTGAAGATGTGATTTGGTATGCAGGATATACCGGGAATTATACGTATCATGAAGCTGAAACTAGTATTCAATCCTACATTGAAACTGGTGGGAATTTTTTTCTTAATTTCACTACTTTTCCTGACACCGCAGCAATTTCGTGGTTTCCAGTGGATGAAAGAGTTTATCTAAATACCGGGGGTGATATCCATTCAGATAAAATTCTTATTCCGCAAATTGAAGGAGTAGACACTCTCGCTATTGGGAGTCCTATTTCCGTTGAGGTTAAAGGTTTTGAAAGTTTGGCATATGGTTTTCAAAGTTTGTACCGGCTTCAGCCTCCCGATGGAATTTATGATTTGTGGGGAGGCTCTCCAACTGTTTGCGGCTTGTATAATAATCCAATGATTGGAAATAGCGGTTCAGCTGTTATTATGTCTCTGCCAATATTTAAAGGATATACCCCAGTTCTTGATATGGAATGGGAAATATCCTCTCAGAATATATCGAGCGTCATTTATGGAGTTACCTATATTGAAGATGAAACTATCATGACTGTGGGTGAAGATGGTATAATATTTAAATCAATAAATGGTGGAGAAAGTTGGGATATGGTGGATAGCCCAACAGATCGAGATCTCAGGGATATATTTTTTATTGATACAAATACCGGATGGATTATTGGCAAAACCGGTACCATCTTTAAAACCAATAATGGTGGAGATACATGGATAGAACAAAACAGCACAACAACAAGTACATTATATTCATTTGATGCTCTCAATGAAAATGAATTATGGATTGGGGGGAAAAGTGGTACGTTACTCCATTCGATAAATGGGGGAGAACTTTGGAGCCAGCTAGATATTGGTGTAAATAGTAGGTTGGAAGATATTCAGTTCTCTGATATTTCTAATGGGTGGTGCGTCGGATCCAATGGTACTATACTTCATACGGAAAATGGAGGGTCAAGCTGGGAATCAATATATCCTGATTTGGAGGGAACCCCCTGGTTTTATGGAGTTCATTTTATTCGAACTAACACTGGTTGGATTTGCGGAAGTAATGGTAGCATTTTGAAGACAAGTAATGGAGGTGAGGTTTGGGAAAATATTGAAACAGGCATTGAGGAGACTCTTTACGATATTTTCTTTTTAACGGATGAATTGGGATATACCGTTGGGAGTAACGGTAGAATATTTAGCACATTTGATGGAGGGAATACATGGGATTCCATCTATAGTGGAGTGGGAGAAGATTTACGGTCAGTATCTATGGTTCACTCAAAGAATGGAATTGTTGTGGGTGGCAATACACAACCCTTTCCAAAGGGTGTTATTTTAAATCGAAGTTCTGGAGGTAATTCAGGAGTGTTTTTTGATTTTATTTTAAATGACATTTTCAATGATTAATCAACTTTTCAGAATAAGTTTTACCCTTCTATTTTTGAATGCAGTGAGTTTTTCTCAAGATAAAACTGGTAAGCTCTTAGGTTCCATCACTGAAATGGAAACGGAGAGTGGATTGCCCGGGGTCAATATTATTTTGAAAGGAACCTATTACGGTTCAGCGTCAGATGTAAGCGGAAATTATATGATAGAGAACATTCGCCCTGGCGATTACGATGTAGAGATTTCAATGATCGGATACAAAGTCTTGCTCCAGACTGGAATAAGGATAGAGGGAGGAAAAACAAAACATCTAAATTTTTTTCTTGAAAAAACTGTTTTATCATATGGAGAAGAAGTTGTTGTTATTGGAAATAAACCCCTTTTTGATGTAGATGAGACTGCATCGGTTTCCCGTATCTCTAGTGATGAAATTGAAAACAGATTGGCTTCAGGTGTTGAGGATATATTAGCCGAACAGATTGGTGTGACCAAACAAGATAATGAAATTCATATTCGAGGAGGGAGGATTGACGAAAGTTTGTTTATTGTTGATGGTATGTCAGTTAAAGATCCTCTTTCTGGATATTCAGGCAATCTTTATATCAACGCAGAATCAATAGAGGAGTTGGAGATTATCACCGGAGGGTACAATGCAGAATATGGTCAAGCCATGTCCGGCATTATCAATGTTAGTTTAAAAAGCGGCTCAGATATATATGAAGGTGCTGTGAAATATATCAGTGACCACTGGGGATTTATTAACAGGGAATCTGCAGTTAGTTATTCCGACCGATTCGAATTTAATCTGGGTGGTCCTGAGTTGCTATTTCCAAAGCTGCTTCCTTTATTTGGAATTAAGTCTTTTGGGAAATTTTCATTTTATCTGTCAGGATTTGGTAATGTGTTTGACAGTCACCTTCCTGTAGCAAAAGAGCTATTTCCTCATCGTAATTGGGATGATTCTATATTGGAGGATTCTGAAGGTAATTCGTTTTTAAAAAAATTAGCTGTACGTGGGAATAACGATTGGCATTTCATGTATAAGTTAGTTTGGGATTTGACACCACAAAAAAAATTTACGATATCCTATGATGGTTCACTGAACATTAATCAGGGATTTTTCATGCCCAGAGCGTTTTCATCAACATATTTTCCTTACAGGTACCAAAATATTTTGGACCAATACAATACAATAACCCGCGAATCAAGACTGGTTAACATAAATTGGACTCACTCATTGGGGATTCAATCATTTTACACACTAACACTTGGTCGATTTCTTACTATGGAACATAGCGCAGTTCAAGATCTCAATTGGACCGATTATAGAGAGCGAATGGATTTGGAACCCATAAATTATATTCTTACTGACGAAGATGGAAATGTGAGGATTAGCTATGGTGATGAATTTTATGATTCTGGTTTTGCCCCTGAATGGTATGACATGTATAGCGATAACCTTCGATTAGATTTAGATTGGACATACCACTTACCATCAGGACACAAAATGAAATCAGGATTTGAAAACACATGGACAGAGATGCAGGTGCTTGATATTGATGAGCCCTGGACGGGGAGTACAGGTCTGGGTGCAAATTATGATTCTTATCAAGCTCGTACAATGTTTGGAGCTCTTTATCTTCAGGACCAAATTATTTTTAAGGGTATGACTATTAATATGGGGATGAGATATGACTATTGGTTTCCCGGAAAATATGTAGAAGATGCTATAAATGATACAAATGCGGTCATTATCACCGATGAAGCTCGGTCTAAGTTCAATCAAGAAACATTTTCATTATTGGGATTCAAAGGTAAGGGGAGGCTAAGCCCAAGATTCGGCATCTCTCACCCAATCACTGATAATGATGTTCTTTATTTTTATTACGGTCATTTTTCACAGTTACCTACTTTTCAATATGTGTATGCAAAATTAAATTCAACAGCTCAATCAACCTATCAAATTTTTGGAAATCCAAACTTGAACTCCAAAACAACCGTACAGTATGAATTAGGAATTAAGCATAGGTTCAACCCCGACCAGGTATTGGAAGTGAAAGCATACTGGAAAGATATGTTTGATTATGAAACATCCCAATCGGTAATCCCTTCCAATCCAAAATATTCTCACCTATCTTTTAACATGTATTTTAATGCTGATTATGCACGGGCAAGAGGAATTGAGGCAATCATAAAAAGCAGGTTGTATAAAAATTGGTATATTGATCTAAATGCAAACTATTCTATTGTAACGGGAAAAAGTTCAAACCCCTATGATAATCTTTTAGTAGACGCTGGGGAGCTAAGAGAAAAACCACTTAATGAAAATTTTATGAGCTGGGACAGGCCGTTTCAGTTTTTTTCAAATATTTACTTTCAACATCCGTCCGGATGGGGAGGTTCACTTAGGATAGAGTTTTCCTCGGGTAGAAGGTACACCCGATCTATTCCCGGTTTGAATGACAATCCGGAAGGTATTATCTATGTGGAAGATACACCATATTTTGTTGGGACACGTGAAGATGATAAACCCTATTATTACTTAAGTGAGTATCACCCCAACTTATTAAAATTGATTGGGATAAACTCAATCTCCGGCTCAAGTACGGTTGATCTAAAAATATATAGATCTTTCAAAATTAAGAATGTAACGTTCAAAATTTTTATGGAAACAGAAAATCTTTTAAATGAGTTAGTTCCACGCAGAATTAATCCTTTTACCGGAGAGGGATACAATCCAGGAGAGATCATACCCTACTATTTAATCGAAAATCCTGATCCAAATCAGGACCCATCACGAAATGGTCCACCACGTAAAACAGTTTTGGGAGTTCAGCTACTCTTCGCATTTCGCGAATAATGTATATTTATTCATCG
>CAZNQF010000032.1:0-4170 GCA_964575125.1 uncultured bacterium | reverse complement strand
TTTGGGAGTTCAGCTACTCTTTTGAGAATCCAAAAAATATTTGTAATGTTTCTCTTTTGGTCTGTTTTATCAGGACAAAACCTGTTTCCCATCCTTGGTGGACAACGTGCGGGGACCTCCATCTTTACTTTTTTAAAGATTGGTGTCAGTGCAAGGGCAGAAGGAATGGGAGAGGCAGTAGTTGCTCTCCATCAAAATGCTTCTTCCATTTATTATAATCCAGCAACAATTGCACAATTCTCACAAACAGAAATTTCTTCTACACGGGTTCAGTGGCCTGCCGATGTAACCTATGATTATTTTTCAATGGTTACATCATTAAATCTTCGTCATTTTTTAGGATTATCTGCTGGTATTCTTCATATGAAACCCATGTTGGAGACCACAGAATACAAACCACACGGAACAGGAAATTATTTCATTTTTCAGGATAGATTTATCGGGCTAACATATGGATCAAAAATGACAGATAGATTTAGCTTTGGATTAACACTAAAATATATAACAGAGAATTTAGCTGGACAAACTATGTCCTCAACTATGATTGATATGGGAACATATTATTGGACAGGATATCGATCATTAAGATTTTCTGCTTCCTTATCCCATTTTGGTCCTCAAACAAAACCCGAGGGCACATACACAAAACGAATACTTGATATGGATACGGGTGAAGAAATTGAGATTGAATCTGAATTTGAGCTATTTTCACCGCCCACCGTATTCAGGATAGGTACCGCAATGGAATTTTTTGAGTCAGAAAGGCAGAGCTTAACGGGGTCAATTCAGCTAAATCATCCTGTGGACAACGCAGAAAACATTTCAATGGGATTTGAATATTCTATTTTTAATTCTTTGTTTATTAGAGGCGGATATAAATTAAATAAAGAAGAGGTGGATTATACCTTTGGCCTAGGGATGAGCAGAAATATAAGCAAATACATTCTAACTGTAGATTATGCATACACCCACTTTCAACATTTAGTAGCTCCAAATAGATTTTCAGTGAGTTTATCATTTTAATTATTATGAATAACCTATTTTACAAAATTTGGTATGATCTAATAATTAAATTAATCCTACCAGCACTATGTTTAGGCTGGCTCAGCGGATGTATTGATAAGATGAATCTTCCCAGTGATATAATATCTGATAGCCAATTTCTTGCGGGTGATACAACTTATCTATTGATAAACCCAATTTGGGGAACAGAAATGGGTTTGGAGTCTCCGACAGAAATCTCTATTTCCCAAGATGGTTTAATATTTATCGCTGACTCATTAGCGCAAACTGTTCATGTATTTAATCAAAGCGGAGAAGCACAGAACGGATTTAATGCATTACAATCGATTGAAATTATTGATAAAGATGGTCTTCTTAAACCTGTTCACCCAATTGATGTTGATGTGGACAATCGAATGAATGTATTTTTTATTGATGGGAGTAATAGAATATATTGTTGGAATCAGTTTTGGAGTCTGAACGGTATTGATGAATATGCATCGGGAGCAACTTTTTTAACTGAAGCCGGTGAAGACACTTTTGTTTTTTCTCAAACTGAAACTTGGTCAACAGCAATAAATGATATGGAGTGGGAGTTGACCGATGTAACATGGTCTGACAGCAACTTGATTATTGACTCATTACTTTCCACAAATGTTATTTTTGATGGAGAAAGCGCTGACACAACTGGGGACATTTGGTATCCAAGTACATTATCCTCATTTTCAGGTATCACAACTTTATCTGATGAATCAATGAAGATTTATGTAACAGATTACTCTAATAATCGAATTTTGGCACTAGGGCTGAAGCGATCGCTTTTGATAAAATTATCTTCAGGAGAAGTAATTTGGACTCATGATTTAGTTTACGACCATACAGTTTCTGAATATGGCACTGGTGCCGGAACGGTAAACAAACCTGATGGAATTGATACAGATAAAAATGGGAATGTCTATTATTCACAAGCAGGAGATTTTTTTAATATTCATAAAATTCAACCAATTCTAAGTGGGACCTATCCCGTCTATCCCTCTGTATTTCAACCTGGATGGAACGATATTATGGATTTGTATCGTTTTGATTCTCCAAGGGATGTAGCTGTTGATAATAATCAATTCGTATATGTCGCCAATACCGCAGAGAGGGAGATACAAGTTTTTGATAATTTAGGACAGTTTTTTAAGAAAGCAGGAGTTGAGGTTGTAACATTAGACACATCAGTTTGGATTATTAACGGAACAGATTCATCATTGGTTGATTCTATTATGATTGAGGAACACAAAGAATATTTGGAATCTCCATCGGCTTTGGCAGT
The DNA here is from genome assembly GCA_964575125.1 of uncultured bacterium. Lineage (GTDB taxonomy): Bacteria > Fidelibacterota > Marinisomatia > Marinisomatales > AB-629-J13 > AB-629-J13. Next base: position 1,850 of record CAZNQF010000032.1, on the reverse strand, counting down.
GGATTCAAAAGGTGTAATTTATGTTTGTGATCCTCTTTCATGCTCTATTGTTCGATTCAGATTATCCAACCAGTTAGATGAGAATTTGAACCCTGTGGAGTAAAGTTTTAAAAAACGAAACTGTTGATTTGTAGATAATCTTCTCATAAATTTCTGATTAATTAAATAAGAGAACATCATGAAAACCACATATCACATTCTTTTTAACGTTATTTTTATTAATATATTATTTTCACAGGCGACTTCATATCCGCCTCCAACAAATATGATTACAGTTCCTACTGCGGGGACCTTGGTTCGAGGAAGTTTTTCTATGGAGATGAGAGTTCAAAATAAGGGAGGCTTAACCACCGGACTCACTGTGGGAATCACTGACAGATTTCAGTTTGGGCTATCCTATGGTGCGGGGAACTTGATTGGAGATGATTCTCTGCACTGGTATCCTCGACCCGAAGTGAATCTAAAATATCACTTGTTTGACGAAACACCGTCAGCTCCAGGATGTGCAATCGGATTAAATACACAAGGTTTTGGTGATTACAATGATGTGGATACTCTTCAACGTTATGACATCAAAGCTTTTGGGGCATATTTTGCAGCCAGTAAAAATTGGAAAACTCCTCTAGGTAATGCAGGACTCCACGCTGGTATGGGTATAAATTTTCTTGAAGATAAAGATGGAGATGATGATCCTAATTTATTTTTTGGATTAGATATGGAGATTAACCCCGAGCTGTCATTGCTTGTTGAATATAATGCAGCATTGAATGAAAACGAGATGACAACATCAAACTTGGCACTTAGTAGAGGAGGTTATCTAAATGCAGCGATTCGTTGGACATTTGTTGACCGACTACATATTGAAATGGATTTTAATAATTTGCTATTTAATGAAGAAAATGACAATATAGATTATTTTAACCGTGAACTTAAAATTACTTATATTGAATATTTTTAATAAATTTTTTAAAATTATTTAACTATTCTATTTTAAATCCAACTGCCCTTCTGTTGACGCAATAGTTACTGCAACAGCGGCATCACCAGTCACATTGGTTGTGGTTCTAAGCATATCCAGAATTCTGTCTACACCAAGTATTAAAGCGATTCCTGCGCTTGGGACACCAATAGCTTCCAAGATAATAACTAGCATAATAATTCCTGCACCGGGGACAGCCGCAGTTCCAATGGAAGCTAAAACAGCGGTAAAAACTATTGTAAGTTGCGCACCCAAGTCTAGAGATAAACCCAGTGCCTGAGCGATAAACACCGCTGCTACGGCTTGGTACAATGCAGTCCCATCCATATTGATAGTTGCTCCCAAAGGAAGAACAAAGGAAGAGACTTCTTCCGAAACTCCCAATTCATCTTCACACCGTTCCATTGTAACGGGAAGAGTCGCTCCACTAGAGCTAGTGGAGAAGGCCAATAATTGAGCTGGGGCAATTCCAGTATAAAATGTTTTAATCGGCATTGAGGTAAATATTTTTAATAACCCTGTATAGGTAACTATCATGTGGATTATTAATCCTAAGATAACAGCAAGCATATAGAAACCCAGTGCACCAAGGAGCTCTATTACTTGTGAAATGTCATCTCCCGCTACTTTATTAATAGTTTGGGCAATAAGAGCAAATACACCGATGGGAGCCATTAGCATAATTAGGTCAACTAGTTTTATGATAACATCGTTCAATCCTTCAAAAAAAGATAGAACAGGCTTTGCCTTATCTTTGGGTATTTGTATGAGACCGATTCCCAAAAAAATTGAAAAAAACACAACTTGAAGCATATTGCGGTTACTAGATGCAGAACTAAAAAAATTGCTTGGTACCATGTCCACAATAGGT
>CAZNQF010000031.1:11086-14918 GCA_964575125.1 uncultured bacterium | reverse complement strand
GCATTAACAAATTCACCTTTCTTTACTAGAACTTTTCCCTTAATCGGTAAGGTTCTATTTTTTTGAATATTTGTAAATTGACTAACTTTTAGACCCGGCGTGTATGCATGGGCTTTCTTAGATGACTTATTATCTTTGATTATATTTGTTTCTTCAAGATTGGGCTCAATAACTAATTCAGGGTATAAATTTAAATCCGAAACCCATTGATTCATTTGCTTAGCACATTTAGACCTGTCTTCGGAGAATACAGTCGGCCATCCCCTTGCATCAAGAATCTACCCAACAGCACCACCTTTAACGTGTGCCTCAAAAAATTTTCCTGGTCCATTGCCAAAATCAAATATTTTATCAGGGTCTACAATTATCTATGCGGTTTCATTTTCATTTAATGAAAATAATTTAATTTCACCAACTTTAATATCTCCAGATTCATTCAATTGATTCCCCGAAATCGTATAAGAAAAACAAGATTTTCCTAATTTACTGTTTCCCTTTGGAGAAACAACTGTTCCTAGATTAATCAAGCAGTCTCTTTCGAAAACTTCCATAGCAGCATCTGGATGCACCTGAGCCAAAACTCCAAGATGTGGCATCATAAAAATACTATCCTTCGAAAGCCGTGTTATACCTTCAGGCTGAAATGCGTCAATAAGCATCATTGCTGTTTGTTGCATTTCTGGAGCGTGTGATAGCACCCCTCCAGATGCATCTAAAAGATCTAACTTCATATTATTAACAATTGATTGGCCGCTGGCTTCCTGGCTAAAGGTAGCTCCGACGGTTCGCTGTTGCTGTACACCTTTTATTGTTGTAGCAAATTCCTTGTGCTGTTTGTATGCCAACCTTAGCGCTTCTCTAGCAACTGCCTGCTCAAAAATCAATGCATCTTTTGTTTGAGGAATAGTTGTTGGGCGGATCATTTTATTTTTTACCCTATTTCTCAACTCTCTTTCATCCATATCTAAGTGAACCCATCTTAAGATATTTTCCATCGTTGCTTCAGCGCAGACATTGGAAATGGAATAACTCATTCCAAGGTTTGCACTTACTGTTCTGTTAAATTTTCCATCAAACACACTAAATACATCTGTAGTTGCTCCTCCAATATCAACACCCACAACATTAATATTTTGTTTATCAGCAATAGTTTGTAGAATATTCCCTACAGCTCCAGGAGTAGGCATTATAGGGGCATCTGTCCACTTCATCAACTTGTTGTATCCGGGAGCGTGTGCCATCACATGTTCTAAAAATAAATCATGAATTGCATCTCTGGCAGGTCCAAGATTCTCGCGTTCAAGTATTGGCCTTAAATTTTGTACTATAGTTAACTCGTATTCATCCTTAAAGAGCTCTGTTATATTATCTCTGGCGTTTTTGTTGCCAGCATAAATAATTGGCAAGCTATATTGAGAACCAAAACGTGGCTGAGGCTTTGCAGGAGCAATAAGCTCTGCAATTTCCATTATATGTGTTAATGTTCCGCCATCGGTCCCTCCTGATAAGAGCATCATATCAGGACGCAGATCGCGAATCCTCTGTATACGGTCATGTGGCTTACGCTTGTCATTTGATGCAATAACATCCATAACAATAGCGCCAGCACCTAGAGCTGCCCGTTTTGCGCTTGCTGCTGTCATCTCAGCGATAACACCTGCAACCATCATTTGCAGTCCACCACCAGCGCTGGACGTAGATATGTAGAGATCACAACCTGATTCTTTATCAGCTGGCTGAATGATCTTTCCATCATCGTCCACTAATTTCCTGTCAGCAAGTTCAGAGACCTCTGTAACTGCATTTATAACTCCCACAGTCACATCGGCAAATGGCTCTTCAACAGAGGTTGGAGCTTCTCCTCGGTGAGTTTGTCTAAATTTACCATCAATTTTTTGAATTAATATAGCTTTTGTAGTGGTACTTCCACAATCTGTAGCTAAAATAATATTAATATTTGCCAAATCTTTATTACTCATTTTCTACTGACTTAGGTTTAGATGATTTATCTTCAAATTCAATTTCATAAAATTCTATCCGCTCATACAGATAATCTACACTACTTCGGGATTCTAGAAATTCCGAAAAAATACGATACCCTTCTGCACTTGAAATTGCAGAAATAAAGGGATGAAAAAAATGCATGATCTGAGATCCAATATAATTAAGTGGCCTAAATGATTCTAGGAATATAAGTGCAGGCGTAGTTAGGTGCCTACGGGCAATTTCCCGGCATACTTTATCGATAACAGCTTTTTGCTGATCTGTTGGAGCTTCATTTGAATTAGATTTAATTCCAAATGCGTGTTTTAATTTGGAACCCATTATTTTGAACTTAAAATCAAATTTTCAATTTGATTCATGATTTCTTCATCATTACCTTTGCATCTAACTTCAAGACCGGTAAAAGAATCTGCAAAGGACTTATTTTTTCGTGTATATATAATTGCGCCTTTATCAAACTTAATAAAGCGTTTTATCTCTGACCATTTTATGTATGAGTTTTTTAAAATAGTTTTTCTAGAAATTCCTGTTGATGAAATATAATAATGTATTGGAAAATAAAAATGTCTCAATGAAAAAAATAATATAAGTACTGAAAAAAATGACCAAAATAAATCATCAAATTCATAATAGATGACAGAACTAAGCAAAAGTATACATATTAACCCCATTACCGCTTTTCCTTTATTTTGATAGGCAAGATGAATGGTCCAGATGATATCATCACTCTCTTGTGTCATTTTTTTCATAAAGTTTTAAAGGAGATCTACATAAAAATAAATGTAGTAGAATGTTAGTGGACTTGCAAAAATAAGAGAATCAAACCTATCCAAAACACCACCGTGACCCAACAACAATCTCCCAGAATCCTTTATACCTGCATTCCGCTTTAATAAGGACTCTGCGAAATCACCAGCCTGACCAAAAATTCCAGTAATAATGGAAAGAACGAAAACATCAATGTAAGAAATATCAATTACATATAATTTATTGGCAATCCCAAAAACTAAAAAAGTACTGCAAAATCCTGCAATACATCCAACCCAAGATTTTTTCGGACTAATACTAGGAAGTATCTTTTTCTTTCCCCACCTTGTTCCAAAATAAAATGCTGCAGAATCACATGTCCAAATAGATAGAACCATCATTATAGTAATATTTTTATCAATATTTCTTAGTCCGATTAAAGTGCCAAGTAGCATTCCAATGTAAATTATTGCAAATAAGGAAACTGACAAATTTCTCGTTGGATTTGAATTAGATTGAAACATCTCTACAATAAATCCAAAAATAGTAACCAATCCAAAAATAAGTAATATAATTTGAATCTCAATTTTAGGTAGATAGTAAAAGTATAAGCAAAAACCAATCCCACCAGCATATGAAATCCACTTCAATAATGAGAATTTATCAGCCTTTGTCATACGTAGAAATTCTCCAATTGCGAGCGTAACAACTATTCCAATAAAAATACCGAATAGCGGTCCTCCAATCCACAAAAGCAAAAGGATTGCTGGAATCCCTATAAAATTAACTAAACTTCTATTGTTCGAACTTATTGACATGTGCTAAAAAATATATGGAGAAAATACTGTAGATAATCATTGAATCAATAAAAATGATTCGAATCTGATATTGGTTTTTATAAATGGTATTCATATTAAACCAAGACCTCAATTTTTTTTGGTATAACCTCTACTACTACCGGAGTTTCACCAAGTAATTCACCATCAATATTAAGTATATTTTTTCTTTCCGGATATATACAAAATTTTTTGACTTGCTGATATTCCACAATGGGGTCTTCAATATGTTTTCCAGTAAATAT
>CAZNQF010000031.1:4705-11076 GCA_964575125.1 uncultured bacterium | reverse complement strand
AATTCTTCCAGCTTTCTTAACAATAATAAGGTCTAAGAGACCATCATCTAATTTAGCATGGGGAGCCATTTTCATTCCTTTACCTGTGTGTATAGTATTACATCCAATAACAAAACCAAAATCTGCGTCAATCATTTTTCCTTCAATTTCAATTCTGGCCAAGCGACTTTTATATTTTAACACTTCTAAGATTGAAGCAATATTATATCTCTGACCACCCAACCATCGCATTTTTTCAGCCAAAAGATTAATGTCCGTTGGCATTCCCCAACCGATAATATTAAATCCGTAAAATGTTCTCTCTTTTGTTTCAGCTTTAAAGATATCTATTTTTCTAACTTGATTAGTTAGTATTCTCTGAACGGCTTCAATGGGATCCAAGCAGTTCAAATCATGCATAAATGAATTTCCTGTACCTCCTGTAATCAGACCAATGGGAATCATTTTATTATCGCTTCTTTCCATTAAGCCATTTATTAATTCATGCATGGTTCCATCTCCCCCAATAGAACACAAACCCGCGATTCCTTCAATTGATATCTCTCTAGCAATTTCCCTAGCATGGCCTGCATATTCAGTTTTTATAACATTTAGTTCAGCATTTGCTTCTAGAAAATGAGGTTTAACTTTTTTAAATATATGTTCTCCACTTTTTAGACCACCATGAGGATTAATAATCAAGTGATATTTCACTTGTGCTTCATATATTTATTGTCACCCCATTCAATGACCTCAATTTTAACTTCAGTTGTTCCCTCTTTTAGGAAATCAAGCTTCAGAGCTGCACCGTAAGAACAATCTAGAATTCTCTTTCCTACATAGGGACCCCTATCATTTACCCTTAAAATAAGAGATTTTTTATTTACCTTATTGGTAACTCTGATTATAGTATTTAATGGAAGTGTTTTATGTGCAGCTGTAAGACCATACATATCATAAACTTCGCCATTTGCTGTTAGCTTGCCATGGAAATCTTTGCCATAATAGGAACTGATGCCATACAATATTTTTTGATTTCTATTAGGCTTTTGATTCTTACTTTTGTTTATTGATCTTACCTTATTTCTATTATATCTTGGCGAGTTGGAACAAGACTGAGCTACAACTATTAGAAAGGAGATTATTAAGAATATTAAAAAAAAATTTCTCATTAATCTTATCAGGAAAGTGCTCCAATAATTTCAGATATCGAACTATAATTATTATTAATTAGATATGATTTTAGTTCTCTAATAATTAATCCAGCTATATCGGGGTCCCTATAATTAGCAGTTCCAATCTGAACAGCAGTTGAGCCAGCTAAAATATATTCAATAACATCATCGCATTGTGTAATACCACCAATACCAACAATAGGAATTTTAACCTTTTGCGATATCCTATAAACAGATGCGACGCCAATTGGACGAATAGCTGGTCCTGATAATCCAGCAAATTTTGTAAATATATTTGGCTTACGACTTTGTATATCAATACTCATTCCAACAACCGTATTGATAGCAGACAGGGCGTCTGCACCGCCATCTTCTGCTGCCTTTGCAATAGAACTAATGTCAGTAACATTTGGACTTAACTTAATAATTAAGATACGTTCAGTTAGAGATCTTAGAGATTTAGTTAGTTCATAGGTCAAATCACAATTAACACCAAACTCCATTCCACCTTTCTTTATATTAGGACATGATATATTTACCTCATATCCTATTATATCTGAAGATACAGATTCTACTCTTCTAATGATTTCTTTATATTCATCTAGAGTTGAGCCAGCTATGTTCATAATTATTTTTGTACCAATTGAAGAATATAGTGGTATTTTTTTCTTTATATATTTATCAACTCCTATATTTGCCAAGCCTATGGAGTTTAGCATCCCTGATGGAGTTTCAATGATTCTAGGGGGAGGATTGCCTTCACGTGGATTTAATGTTATAGATTTTGTTATAATCCCACCAAGCTTTGATACATCAGCTAATTTTTTTACCTCTGTTCCGTATCCATAAGTCCCTGAAGCTGTAAAAATAGGATTTTCGAACGTAGCGTTCCCGATTTTAATAGAAAGATCAGCCAAAACTTATTGCTTCTGATTTATAGACGGGTCCATCTAGGCAAACTAGAGAATATTTCTCATGGTAGCTATGATCTTTTTTGGTGGCATTTTGCCGTAAAATCACACAACCTTGACAAATTCCTATTCCACATCCCATATAACTTTCTACGGACAACTGTGTGGGAATTTTATTTATTTTTACATATGACTGTATTGCTTTCAACATTGGCTCAGGTCCACACGCAATAATTACTGGTTTTTGTATATTTTTAGATATTTCCTTGAGAGCTTCCATCACCGTTCCCTTTATACCCATCGAGCCATCATCAGTTGTAATATAAATGTGTTTTTCTGGGTTGTGCTGATGAATATGTTCATCACCAGTTCTGGCTCCTATGATAAGATAGTTTTTATTTGTTTGATCAGTGAAATGATTCCAGAGATTAAGTACTGGCGCAAGACCCACCCCACCTCCTACTAAAATATGTGAGTTATTATTATTTATAGAAAATATATTTCCTAATGGACCCAAAATATTTATTTTTTCACCAGTTTTTTTATTTGATAAAATAGATGTTCCTAAACCAAATATTTTATATATAATAGAAATATATTCTTCTTCACATTTAGCAATACTCATTGGTCGACTGAGAGAGTTTTCCCATCCATCACTGAGCTGAATTTGAATAAATTGACCCGCACCTTTATAAAATGATGATATGCCAGGAGCATGAACTTCCATCCTCCATATATCTAACGCAATTTGGCTATTTTTTGTAATTTGTACAGATTCTCGAATCAATTTATTTTTCTTTACCTTTGATAGAAAGTGAATCAGGATTTTGAATTATTTTTTTGTAAATGTTCTCTGTTGATGAATCCCTTAACATATAATTAATTTTTGCCGAATCAGAACGCTGAATATTTGTTGAAACGGTCATATCACTTTGTCCCTTGGCTATAGGTAAAGTAAAACTCCACGATACAGGACTTACAAAACTTCCAGAAATCTCATCTGTCTTATATGTGTATGTAAAATCGCATATATCGTATATCATATCTTCAGAGCTATCGTAAGATCTGAATGACATCACATCACCATTGGTTCCATACAACGTAATTCCAAAGACCAATCCAGCTGGCCCAGAAATACCACCGGTTTTTACTCCTCGGCATTCATCCCCAACAAAGGCAGCAATAATATCAGTTGAATCTTCTGATCTTACATCGTTGTATAAGATGTTACCTGTCATGCTAGCATTTGACTCAAAGTCACCAGGACTAGTAGCCCAAGCTGATGAAATAGTTTTAGCAGAAATTGCTTCAGTTGAATCAGTTGGTGCTAATATTTTTTTTATTTGACCAATTCTAGATTTAGATTTATTTGTTTGCTCTGCTTCCGGAAAAAATGTTTCTACCCATGAGTAATATTTTAATGCGCTATCAGGTTCTGCTATAATATAATCATATTGATGCCCAAGAAAATATCCAGATCTTAACGAAAAATCACTGGTAGTATCCGATTTTAAAATATGTTTAAGGGTGTCAATCGCTCCTACTTGATTACCTGAATACCATAAATTCTCAGCATTGATAAATGATTTTTCAGCAGGAAGTTTAGTTTTTATAATTCCCAAATTAGATCTAACAGATTCTGCAAATTCTGATTCAGAGAAGTTTGTTGTTAATAGTACTCCTAAAGAATCGGAGAGCGCGAGATTATTTTTTGACTTATAAATAAAATAAAGCATATATATTGCCTTTGGAAGTAGCTCATGATAAGTATATGTTTCCAAAAACATATTCAGATGCTTAATAGCCGAATCAGGATTTAAAAATCGAAATGCCTCTAATTCGGATAATAGAATTAAGTTTTTTGCTATTTCATCATCCTTGCTTGTATTCGGTAAAGATTTATCTTTACCGCTTGCACTGTTCGATTTTAGTGAGTCAGATACAGTAGTAACAGAGTCTTTATTAGAAAAAATTAATTCAAATATTGAATTATAATTATTGATTTGTTTAATTAATTCTTGTGATTCTTTTAAAAAAGGAGATTTTCTGTTTTCTTTATTTGATTTTTCAAAATAATCTTTTGCTGTCTTCATGTCCCAATTTTCTTTTATAGATTTTTTCCCTAACATAAAATATGCCTCAGCAGACACTTCTGTTGACGGATAATCTTTTATTATAGCTTGGAGCCTTTCTTTAGATGCATCCAACTCATTTTTAATTTCATAAATCCTAACCAATTCCAACTCTAACTCCCCGAAAAGAGTTTTATAATCTTCATCAATAAGAAGGCTTTTTATTTTTTGAACAGCAATATCATAATTTCCCATTAATCTGTGAATTTTTGCTGTATTTAAATGTGCATCCTGTTTCAATTTTTTGACCATTGAATTTTTTATAACTTGTTCGTACGCAAATAATGCTCTGTCATATTCTTTCCTTTTGAATGCCAGCTCAGATAGCCTTTGATATATCCTTCCCTTTTCTTTGTAGTCAGTTGTTTTAGTGGCAGCAGACTCTAAGTGTTCCAATGCAGAATCAACCACCTTTAGTTCTATAAAAATATCTGCAATATATAAGTGAATTAATGTCGGCGTTAAAGTGATAAGATCCTCATTGAGCAATACACTTAACTGATCAATAGCTGGTTGAATTTTTCCTTTTTTCCATTTAATCAATGCTAGCCAAAAATCTGCTTGCTGATTGTAATCTGCATTTCCAGAAATCTTTAGTTTTAATAATTTATTTTCAGATGAATTATATTCTTCTTTATGATAGTGCGCTTGACTTGATAAAAGGAGTGCGGGTTGAATGTACTCACTATCTGAATATTTTTCGATTACAATATCACATTTTTCGATAACTTTTGTATAGGAAGTCTGAGCATTTATAGGCAGTGATCTATCTTCATTTTCCAGACGAATTGTTTCTGCCTCCTTAAAATATTTTTCAGCGTTATAAAATGTGTTGTAATAAACACATGATATTGGGAAAGAGATTGTTAAAACAGTAATTATAAGAATTAAAGTTTTTGTATAAAATTTGGTTTCCATAATGAAGAGAATTTAACGGATTCTCATGTTTTCTTATTAGATATTCTATCTAAATTTGTTTATGAATGATTCTGTAAATTTAGACAATCCCATTAAATTTAAGCCAGATTATGTTTGGCCAGAAAAAAATTCTGAACGCAATTGTCCAAGATGCGATACACCTCTCCAGTTAAATGAGAACCGAAAAGATTATTATGGAAAACCCTGGTGGTGTGGACCGTGTAAATGGCAATTTTCAGAGGAAGATTTTTCTGAATAGGATATTAAGATCTAACTTTTTTATCTAAGCTCCCCTTTAGATCAGAGACAATCCAACTGATGACAGCTGCATCATCCAACAGGCCAAAAACAGGGATTGCATCTGGAATCTCATCCTCCTCATCCGAAAAATAGTTCATTGCAAATAAAATCTTTTTTTGTACCTCTTCACTTATTTGCGGATTATCTTTTATTATTCTATAGAGTTCTACAACATCATTGATCAGTTGTAACTGAATCGAATTCAATGATTTATTTTGAAGTAATAAATTAAGTTTTAGGGGAACCTTTTCCATTATTCTTTTCTTAAGTGATAAATCAAATTTATATATTTGATCCAAATATTTTAATTTATCATCTCTTGTGAGTAAAAATATATTTTCCTGAGAATTCATTTACTTAATTAACATCAATTTTTCCGTTTGCGAGAAATAATCAGATCTCATATTAAGAAAGTATACTCCATTTGAAAATTCTTGGGCATTCCATTGTATTGAGTGTTCTCCGTGTAACATTTTCTTATTAATCAGTGTTTCAATTAATTGACCCTGTAAGTTATATATTTCGATATTTACGTTAGAGATATCTGGTAAATAAAAACGAATTGTTGTCAGAGGATTAAATGGATTCGGAAAAGATGAATAGAGTGTAAATTTACTTGATACATGAGAAAAAGTAGTTTTTCTTAAAATCAAACGTTCAACATTTGAGTTTAAAATAATTTCGCTCTGATCACTCAATAAGGTAACATCATCAAATTGCATTTGATTGTTAAGTACAGGGATAACCTCCCAAAGCTCATCTTTATTAATTTCATAGTTAAACGATAATAATTGATTAACATTTAATATCTCAATTATACATTCTATTTCTGAACATAAAAGCGTATTATCTGAGAATCGGATATCCTTTGCACCTACAGGCGGCCTAGGAGGAAGAGTGTAACTTAGCTTTTCTTTTTCTGATAAATTATTATTGCCAAAATATAGTTTTTTTCC
>CAZNQF010000031.1:0-4695 GCA_964575125.1 uncultured bacterium | reverse complement strand
AAGTTCTTAGATCAATATATAATTTTTCGGGAATATAGTTTTTTTCCATTGATACTAATTTTATTTAGGTCTCTCTGTTGCTTCCTCGTTAATGGTAAAATAGTTGCATTATTTCTCCATCCTGTTTGCAAGGTAATATTTCCATCACCAAAAGACCGAACCCAGTACCCATAACCGGGAACAAAAAGGTTGGCCTCTGTATATCCAGAAGCATCAACACCAAAAAGAGTATTAGGTACAATCAATGAATCTGGATCATCTATCATATCTACAGAAACTTCACCAGTGGGACCAGCAATTAGATTCCAACCTTCGGTTAGGAATATATTTAATTCATTTATATCGCTACCGCTAATTGAAATTGAGTCAGCATTCTCAAAACGAAGCCAGTATCCTGAACCTGGAATAAATTCACTGGTCAAATAATAACTATCTGTAAAACCATATAATGTTTCCTCAATGCTTGTTGGAAAAACACTTTGCTGAGATGGATCTTCGAGAGTTGATGATAATCCGACGAGGTTCCATCCAGAAATAAGCATAACTTGATAATCTCCACCTGCCCCTCCAATCTCTAATGTTTCAGTCGATTCAGCCGTACCCATACCATCAGAGAACGTAGCTGTAAGATTATATTCACCAGGCTCCAACGGTATCTCTATCTCAAAAAGGGAGCCATCATCATATGAATGGTCATAAGATATAAATTGCCCAACATATTCAGTGCTCCAGTTAGATATAATATAGTCAGCTGTTAAGGGAAAATGATTATCACTGTCACTATAATTTACTGTTATATTGACCAAAGACATTCCTGAGCTATCTCCAATTATTTCGTAAGTTAGTGGAGATAATTGCGGTGATGAGTTTGAACCTATAACGTACGATTGGAAACCGGGATTCATAAATGCGGGATCCGTTTGATCTGCAATTGTCATTGAGCTAAGACTCGCTTGAACAGTTAGTCCTGTAACTGCCAATGATTCAAACTCATTTGGCCAGGGGCCAAAATCTGGATCATTAAAAATATCTGACATATTTGCCGCCATATATAAATCATCTCCATTAATAGAATAATCAATATTCCCAACAAACGTTGGGAGATCTGCTCCTAACTGAAATTTCCACAATCCTGGATACAGCAAACCAAATCCACCATCCCCATATCCAATCCCATACAAACTAGAATCAGGGTCTTCTGGATTTAAAAATCCTACGACATATAAATTCCATGGGCCAAAAAAACCACCTACATCAAATCCGCCCCCTACATTGCTGAGGTGAACATGAATTCTATTATCGCTTACGGCAACACTAATCTCATCTATATCCATATACTGCTCATTTATTTCACTGTCTCCGGTTGGATCATCATTTACATTTAAATACCAATCAGCTGGTACACCATCACCTGAATTGTATGGACTTTGCGTAGCAACAACCTCCATCCCAAGAAATGTTATATCTGCTTGTACCCCAATATACATATTCCCTGATGAGGGAGTTTGCGCAACCGCTTCAAAGGTATTTTCATAACCGGGAGTTCCTAGATAATAGGCATCATCTAGAGTCCAATTGCTATTTTGACCGTTTCCATAAAAAATAAAGGCCTCTACAGGGCCTGCATCTAATATTGAATCAGGAATATCAGCATGAAAATACATATCACTATTAGGAGCCGGTGCTGTGGTTGCAATTCCAAGTAACTCTGAAAAATCACGATCCTGATGAGAAAAATTTAATGGCGGTAGTATTAGTTGTCGAGCATCCAATGGAAATTTAAATCCTTTGTTTAAAATCCTCTCTTCTGAAAAAAGAAAGGATGGAGCTATTACTATATACAAAAAAAAGTATCTCATTTTGGGTCTCCGGTGTTTTTTAAATAAATGATAAGAATAATTAAAAGAAATATAAGTCGGTCTATTCTATTTTAAAAGGATGCATTTCCCCATAACATAGCTATTGTCAACAGTCATTTTGAATAAATATATTCCTGAAGAAACAGGATTATTAAATGAATCAACGCCCGACCAATTTATAAAATGAACGCCCGGCTCTTTTATATTATTTAATAATGTTTTTATCCATACGCCTCTAAGATCATAAACTTCAATTAAGACTTTGTTTGATTCTTTTAGGTGATATTTAATAGTAGTTTTACTATTAAATGGATTAGGGAAATTTTGAATGATCGAGATGGTCTCAGGATATTTTACTTGATCTGTAATAGTAAGAATTCGTGTAGATACGGGCAAACCAATCAACCTACCTGATTCAATTTCTATAAAATTTTCTGATTCATCTTTTAAATAAATTATTTCTTTATTATCAGGACATTCAAAAAAAACATTTAGCTCGTCGCCCTCATTTGTTAGATGTATATTCTGATTTTCAACTGGAATATTCCAATCACCCTCATAGCGAACATCAAATTCAATTCCTTCAACTGTAGGTGGCAAACTAAATGAATATATTGATTGTGCATTCTCAGGGAAATCTAAATATATTTCATTTATATACTTTTCGTTTGAAAATATCAATTTCTTTTTTGGTTTTATTAACGTATAAGTTTCCATTTTTCTAACTGAGCGATCTCCCGCACTAAGATAAATATTGCCTGCATGCATAGAGCGCACCCAATAGCCTCTCCCAGGTACAATAAAATTTGAGTTTACATATGTTCCCTCTAATCCATAAACTGTACCTGGATATATTATTGATGAACTATACACGTCGTTTACATTTATCAATGAGGAAATTCCTGAGATAATATTCCATCCTGAAATAACAGGAATATTGATTTCTGTTATATGAATTCCATTAAAAATGATTTCTGAGCTTTCTGTAAATCTCAACAAATATCCAACACCTTCGTTTAAATTTTCTTCGGAATTGTATAGTCCATTGAAACTATATAGTGAACCAGAATAAACATAATCAAACAAATTTTGGTAATTGGAGTTTTCTACTGACAAAGGCAAACCTACAATATTCCAACCTAAATTATAGTCACATAATATAGAAAGATCACCGGTATCCTGATGAAAGTAAAATGCACCCATATCAAATCGTGTTCCATCGGGGTCTCTATCATCTGGATCAATTTCCCAACTATAGCTGTCACCATCTAAGTCAGGATCTCCGCTATCTATACAGGAAGAGTTTTCCTGAAGATGATAGTCATCATTCTCTACATTAACAAAGAGCGGGTCGGCATCAATGTTTCCTATGCCTTCCCAGCCATCTTGAATATCACAATAATTAAAAAGAGGTTCAGCAGAGTAAACAGAGATATTTGGACCTGAAGAGGCGGTATTATTCCAAAAAATTGTATTCGTGACAGTGGGCGAAGAAACATAGTAGCAATAAATTCCTCCACCATTTTCGCTGGCTGAGTTTCCAGAAATGGTATTGTTTATAATAGATGGTGATGAGGAGACAAAACATCCAATCCCGCCTCCCTGCACTGCACTATTTCCGTTAATATTGTTACCTTTAATAACCGATGATGTGTATCTATCGAAAGAAATTCCGCCTCCGTAATAAGCTGCATTAGATGTAATCGTATTATCAATTATGACAGCGGAAGAATAATTACAGCTAATACCACCACCATACGTTTCAGATATATTACCAGTAATAATATTATCTCTTATGGTTGGAGCAGATGAGGTACAGTAAATGCCTCCTCCATCATATGCATTCCCTCCAGTTATGGTGAAATCAGATAAAACTGCTGTTGAACCTACAATACTGTCAAATGTTACTACGCTTCCATTTTGGTTTCCATTAATAATGGTAGTCTCCCTATTTTCACCTATGAGAGCTATGTTTTTTCCATTGTAGCTTATGTTTTCAATATAAGTGCCAGCTGAGACAAAAACTGTATCACCATCTCGGGATGCGTCTATTGCTAATTGAATAGTTGGATAATCATGGGGAACTGTTATATGGATATTTTCAGACGTATCTCTTAGCGAAAGTATAAGATCTCTAATATAAGAAAAATCTTCTGGACTATTAGGGTCATATGGGCTAATATTGAATGTTGTATCAATTACTCCCTCTATATCTAAAAAGAATACGTCACGCTGAGCTGCGCTCGAGTCAGCCCACACATTGTATCCTTCAGCCTCTTGATCTTGCGTCCAGGGTAGAATTCTTCCACCTATCATAAGGTCTAGATATTCTGGATATTGATCTTTGCCCACACCCATAATTCGGACATCGTTTATTCCTTCTTCTAATATTGCAAGATAGATATCATTCAGAAAGCCGAACCGGCTTCGACAAACGCCTCAGGATTCATGCCCAAAAAATATAACACATACATTTCCTGCAAAGATTGAAGGACCTATTGTCTCACCGAAAGACTCAGAATTGGGATTTATGTCTTCAAGAAAAAATGGATTCTGGGAATACAGAAATGATATAATATATATTATAATCCAATATGTTTTTTTTCTCATAGAATGATGAAGTTTATCCCAAAAACTTTAATAAAGTCAATATATGTTGCGAAGATATCAAACTACTAGCTAAAGGTGTGATATATGTCACAAATCACACTATTGTTCTTAATTAAATCATCAATGTTTTTTCTAGTCTTCTGCTCATTAATATTTTCAGTTAAAGTTACTAAATTCAGCCTTTTAGCAAGTGACTATTAAGTCTATAAAAAATGATAATTTTGAT
>CAZNQF010000030.1:11152-15002 GCA_964575125.1 uncultured bacterium | reverse complement strand
ATGACTCACTCCCATCACTAGATGCATGACCCTCTAAAACAATTGATAATTCGGAGTATTTTTTTAGTTCCTCTACTAAATTACTGATAGAAGATTTGTCTGTTTCATTTAAAACATGTGAATTAGCTTGGAATAAAATTATAGAATTTTCTTTTGAAATTAAATTAGAAATATCTACTTCTAATGGACATCCATTATTAGCTTCCTCACCTGGCACGTTCGGACAATTATCATCTCTATCTAAAACTTCATACATCATCACATCTTTGTGCCAAACGGATGGTGTCTCAATATGTATAAATTGTAAATTGAATAGTTGGTTACAGATATCAAAAATTCCTTCAATTACATTATTTAATTCAAAATATTCACTGATTTGTTTGCTATCCAGATTAAATTCCTCTAGCTTTATCAGATGTTCAAACTGAGCATATTCCCAAGACTCAATTGTTGTTTCATATTTCCCAGAAATATCTGATTTTATCTTTAACATTTTATCATAATCCTTAAGCGCGACCGGCATAATCAATTCATGGATGGATCTTTCGAATTCCCAAACACCGTTTGCACTCTCAGCCATTAATAGTTCAGTCGAATAATCTGCGTAGGTAGGATAATCCAATATATCAGCTAATTGATTTCTGAGAAATAAAAGAGAATCTAACAGAACAATATTTTTATCTGAAGCGCGATTCCAATATAAAAACCGAAGCAATTTTCTTGCACTGTCCGATTTTGCATATTTCATAAAAGGATCATAGCTTGGATAGGAGAGGTCAATAGCATATTTATTATTTTCAATTCTTCTTTGGTTTTTATATTCATCGGACAAACCTAATATTTGTTCATCATTTAAAAATAATGTATCACTAGATTCAGAAATATGTTTTTCAAATCTTAGTCCCAAAGATGTCAATTGGTCTAAAATTAATTTTACTTTAGTTCTTACTTTCTCTCCTTGACCAAACCCACTCCTGTTGAATTCCCTTATGGTATCTAATAAATATTTTTTCTCCAATCCTGACAGTGCTTTACCAGATTCATTATTAGAAAAAATTTTAATTGCGTTAAACAACTTCTCATCGATTGATAAACTATTTAGATATTCTTCAATATTTTTACTAGCCTCAAAGCTTGCATCTCGTATCCTCACATCTGGATGGGTAAAGGCAAGCAAGCTAACAGGACTCCAAACATTTTCAATAGTATTTCCCAAATTATCAAGTGGAAGGAGTGTGTTCTCAAATGTTTTATTTGAGGGCCTGACCCTATAAAATTTCTTTAATATTTTGTTAGCATTTTTTATAGCTACTACCGCACCTAATCTTATATGGGACTCGGTTATAGATGAAAATTCAATGGGAACATCTCTTGTACTTAACAAAGGATTATTATTTTCATTGGAACAACAGTTAATAAAAAAAATACCAATTAAAATAAAAAAATAATATTTGGAATTAAGAATTACAAATTTCATGGAAAATATAAAGAAAAATATTGTCTAACTTGAACAAAGAGCGAGAGACGGGGCTCGAACCCGCGACATCAACCTTGGCAAGGTTGTGCTCTACCACCTGAGCTACTCTCGCAAAACAGGGTGGAAATTAAATTTGTATTTTACTTCCGGTCAATCTGATTTAGTAAAAATTTCAAAGTTTCGATATTTTCTGTTTAGAATCAACAATCCTGATATAAATAATAGGGAATTTTCTAGTAATTTTTGTGTTCCCACCAATTCCCCTTCTTTTAATCCACATCCACAATCAATATTATATCCTCTTAAAATAGCAGAACTAATAGCCACAATAAACATCACCAGTAAACTCATTGATAATACCACTGACCCGTCAACCATAAAACCCGCTATTAGTCCAACACCAATAATTAATTCTAGCCACGGAAGGAAAATGGCAATTGTATTTTCTAGCCCGAAGGGAACTAAATGATAGTGACTAATGTTTTTAGCGAATTCATGTGGATTAGCTATTTTATCTATGCTGGCGTAAATAAAAATTCCACCCAATATCAATCTTAAAATAATTATTACTATAGGATTTTTAATGAGACTTTTCATTTTTCAGTATCTAATCCTCGTTCTGTCCACTCGGACCATCCACCCAAATAAACATATATCAGGCTAAACCCACTTTCTTTTAATGCAAAAGCGAGGTCCTCACTTTTAGCACATTCACCGCCATCACAATATGTTACAATGGGCTTACTCTTATCCTGAATTTCCTCTATATCAAATAATAAGTTAATATAATCAAATGAGGATAGTGCTTTAGGAATATGTCCTGCGCTATAGTCCTCCTCATCTCTAGCATCAACAAACAAAACACCACTATTATAGAGGGATACAGCTTGGTCTGAGGAGACAGTTTTTATATCAATAAATGATTCTGGGCCAGATAATAAATCCTTATCCTCAGCAGACTCTAGTTCCCCAGCTTTTAGAGAAATTCCTTTAGAATCATATCTAAAAAGGTTAAAGGTAAGTCCAATAAAAAGAGAAAAAAATGTTATTACTAATGCCTGATAAATCGGAGAATAATTTCTCATTATTTATGATCGTGATCATGATTATGTTTATGATCGTGATCATGATTATGTTTATGATTGTCTTTTGGGAAAATTGAGGTGTCACCCCGCAATTTTTTCTCCTTAGCTAAACATTGGCTAACAAAAGCAATCATTGTTTTATCATCCTTAATTTTTTGGCTCATTGGAATTAGATCAAATTTATTCATATTCAAAGCAGTATTTATTGCTAACTCTGATTCATTTAACTGGTTTTCAAGATTTACAATTTGGCGAAACACAGCTTGATTATCTTCATATAATTCTTTTAATGGTGTTTTTGGATCTTTTCTCTGAAAATTCTCCAATCTCCTTTTTGAGTTTTCCCTTATTTTCTCATAATAACTGATGTCCACAAAGTTTGAATCTAAATCTGAGATTTCCAATTCTAATAAAGCTAAATATTTTCCCTGTTTCCCAGGATTATATACGGGAGGTTTATCTTTTGGTTGGGGGTGCCCTTTTCTCGTACGTGATATATCATGGCTCATTACAATATAATCTGCATCAACAAATTCATTCTGTAAGATTTGTTTTTCTTTTTTATCAGCATTTATAAGCAAAACCACAAGATCAGCTTTTTTACGGACTTCTTTTATATATTTTTGTCCTGTTTTGTACATATCATCCAACACAAAATCTCTATTCCCCTTATCCAATAGATTGGTGAGACCAATAACTCCAATTTTGAACGGACTCCTCTCAATAATCAAGTACGGGTCAGAAAATAATTTTCCTGTTGATTTAAGGCGAAGATTGGCAGAAATAAAAGGGATATCAGTTGAACCAATAATCTCTTCTAAAAATTTTATACCACCTGCCAGTTCATATTGACCTATGTTTATACCATCACATCCAATTTCTTCATATCCTTTAATAAAATTTTTTGCCTTATATTCATCAGCTAAACGTGTATTATCCAAAACAAAGGAAGATGAGAACAGCACCTCACCTGCATCAAGGATTACAGGATCTTTCCCTTTATCTTTTAATTCGTTAATATAGGTAAGTTTTCTTGACAGACCGCCAAGAGGATTCTTCTTTCAGCCGCAGGGATCTAACTGAGCTCTGACATTTGAAGAAAAAATAAATGTAATATTTCCTTCTAACTTTCTTTTTTCTGAACAGGAGAAAAATAAACCTGTTAAGATAATGAAAATGACTGCCCTAATTATTCTATTCTTATTATTCATTTAATTATTTATTAACCACCACTTAATTTAGCTCTATAACCATTTTCAATCAAAAAATCATAGACCTGTTTTCTAAC
>CAZNQF010000030.1:10872-11142 GCA_964575125.1 uncultured bacterium | reverse complement strand
TGCATCATTATTACTCCATTTTTAACTGTACCACCAACATGACACAAAGACTTTAATTCTTTTCCAAGCTGACGTAGATTGCTATTTGGTCCGTTGAACCCTCGTACAATTGTTGCCTTTTTCCCTCCGGGTTTATTTTCTAGCCAAATTCTTAGATCCTGTTTAGCACTATTTAAGGGAGCTTCAACAATTTCTTTTTTATTTAAAGTTTGTGGGTTTGTCGAAAAGACAATATTAGTATTTTTATTCATATCTATTTTTTTACACTAT
>CAZNQF010000030.1:4849-10862 GCA_964575125.1 uncultured bacterium | reverse complement strand
TTAAATATTTTCACATAGTTCAGAAATACATTAAATCAAGCTGAAAAGATATTAGTGTTTTTTCGTCTCAATCAACTGATATTTTCTTTGAAATACTTTTGAACGAATGATCCAGGATGAATTATAACCTAATTTAACTAACCTGTGTTTCATTTTTTCTGCATTATTTCTTGAAACAAAATTACCTACCCTTACTTTATAAATCGGAGCATCAAATGTAATATAAATTTTTTCAACTACTATTTTTCCTAAAACAGTTTTAATACTATCCGCAGTATTGGAAAATCGTGTTGAGAAAACTTGCACCCTAAATCCATCCATTTCGACTTTTGTAGTATCCAATGTTAAGGAGTCAGAATTATTGATGTTTGTCCTGATAAAAGAATGCTGAATTTTTGGAAATTTGGGGAGTATATCTTTTAATCGATTTGAATTAAATCTTTCATCTTTTTGACCAATTAATATGGAAAGAAGAAACACCTGAAAAAATATTTGTAAAAAAAATATTCTAAACAACCTTATAATACCCTTAATTGATTTGATTTTATCCACCCTTTTTTTCCATCTAAGAGAGATATCTCAGCCCAATCTCCCTGCTCTGAATCAATAGATATTTTAATACCTTCATGTATTTTAAATATTACAGCATCACTTCTTACAAATGGACCTGAAAAAACTTGAACTTGATTTTGTATTATAATTCCCTCACTTTTATGTATTTCATCTAAATATTTGTCAAAAAGAATACCATGAAATATAACTGAAAGAAATAAAAATAGTTGAATAGGAAAGCTGGTAAAACCAAAATTGAATAATTTAGTAATTAGATAGTAGAGTGAACCTAATAAAATAAATAAAGATGAGATCGATAACAATTTTGAAAATGTAAAATATTTTTTTATCATTCTGTACCATTTTAATAAAAAAAACACTTCAGGAATATGAATACGATCTTTAATATGGCTATTGGCAATTGATAAATTGAATTCTAGATCGTTATCAATAGGATTTATTTCAAGTCCTTTTTCATATGCCCATATTGCTTGCCCATAATTTCCAGATCTATAATAAGAATTACCTAGATTATAATATAAATTTTTGTGGCTTAAGCCCTGCTTTAATATAGATTCAAAATCATTGACTGCCTTGATATAATTCCCCTTTTCAAGGTATTCCGTCCCCCGTTTAAACAACGAATCTGGGTTTTCTCCAAATCCAATTGAAATTATAAAAATAAATAATATTTTATTTTTCATACTGATCTAATTGATTTATCATACTTATTGTATCTAATTTTAAATTACGATTTGCTTTACTAGTCTCAGGTGAAAATCGTCCCTCATCAAATTGATTCAAAAGTTTAATTAGCTCACCAAGGGTATTAGTGTCAATCCGCTTTTTAAGATATTTTTTAACGGTTGTAGGATCAATTTTGTCACTTTTAAGGTAAAACTTATCTTTTAAGAACTTATAAAGAGCTGAAGCACATGAACTTAAATCTGTTTCATCTACATTATTTAAAGACTTTATTGCATTTTTATATGCATATCTAGAATTTTTATTTTTAATATCGTGAATATTTTTTTTCTGAAATGTATTTACAATAGATGGTATAACAAACCCCATAAAAGCCACAGAGTAAAACAAAATAGCTAAGAAGGATAAATGGTCACCCTTTTGCCATTTAGGAATTATATTTCGATGGTATCTTATATCCTTACCTAATAATTCAACTTCTTCCTTAGTTAATCCTTCTGTCGCGACCAGCGGCAAACTACCTGGAGAAACCGATATCTGAATTGGATGAGATATTGCTCTCTTCCACATTCTTTTTTTTGGATCAAAATACGGTAACTCAATTTTGGGAAGATTAAATCGACCCGTTTGCCTAGGAATAATCACATATTCCCAACGTAATGATCCCGTTATTTCATCTCTAAAAGAGTCTTTATTCATTTCACTGACAGGGGGAAATACTTCCAAAGATTTTGGGAATATTAATTCAGGCAAACTAAATAAAGACAGGTTCCCGGTTCCCACGATATCTATAACAAATGTAACCGCTTCATTTGTTTTGACTTTTTTAATATCAACAGATGATTTTACAGTATAATTCCCTACAGCACCTGTAAAATCATTCGGCTCACCATCTGGGTAAGGTAAAATATGTATTTTCTTTATTTCTGATTTTATAATTTTTCGAACGGTTTGGCGTGATGTAAACGAGTCAAATACATCAAAAAATGGGTCTCTCTTACGTGATTTCTTTTTATCTACATAAATTTTTGAGTTAATGGTATAAGATGGAAGAGTAATTTCTCCAAGTTTTGTGGGAAATAGAGCAACGGTGTATAATTTCGCTTTTTTATAACGAACTCCGTTGAGTGATACATTCTTCAATGATATTTGTCTTGGAGAATACAAATTTTCCGTCCAGAATCCAACGAACTCAGGCAAATCAACACTTTCTATTGAAATATCATTCTGAGTATATAACTCATAAGTCACAGTAATTTGCTCTCCCAGGTAAGCTTTATTTTTATTAACAATCACTTTGATAAAATATCCATTGGAGTTTGCTGCTTTTGAATCAAAATTATTTTTTGAAACATGTAATTTTATTGTATTTGTTTTTATTTGGGTTTTACCAACAGAAACTGATAGAGCAGGTAAAATTAATGTTCCAGTTTTTTTAGGGGACAATGTCCATGATAGGCCTCGAATTGATTTCATTTTACCATTTTCCCAAGATATATTTGTCTGCTGACTAGGGCCACTCACAATTATAAAATATTTTTTTAAGGGAGATAGATTAACCTGTGGCGATTCACTCCCACCGACAGCTTCAATTTTTAATTCAAATATATCTTCTAATGTTAATTTTGTCCGGTCTACCGTTGCCGTTACACTAAGTCCCAAAGTGAATTGATGACAAATTGTAAGTAAGATAATAAATGTAAAAAAATTTTGTAGCTGTTTCATCTTCTATTAAGTAGTTACCAGTCTTTTTCTAGTTTGCGTGTTTTCATCCGAGTCATTTGTCGCCTTTTATTAATTTTCTCTTTATTCTTCAGAGCATTTAGAATAGCTTGAGCATTCATTTTATTTCTGCTTGAGTCAGCCATCTCTTTTTGTTGTTCAGAAACTTCAGGATTGGGACTATTTTGTTTTTCTGGATCTTTTTTATCATCTTGTGATTTATTAGTATCTTCAGGGGAATTTTGTTCCGGATTAGTTTTTTTATCTTTGGAATTATCAGATTTTTTTTGTTCTTCATCTGATTTGTTTTGTTCATTTTTTTCATTTGTTTTTTTATCTGAACTATTTTTTTCTTGGCTATTATTCTCTCCCTCTTTTGACGGATTCTCTTCTTTGTTATTCTTTTCTTTCTCTTCTGAATCCTTCCCCTCATTTTCAGATTGATTTTTTTGTTGATTTATCATTTTTTTAGTTAACTCATAATTCCATTTTGCATCCAAATCTTTTGGGTTCAACTCAATTGATTTTTTATAGTGAGTTAAACTTTTTTCTAATTCCTGTTTATGATTATATAAATTACCTAAATTAAAATGAGCTTTTGATTGTAACATATTATCTTCAGATGATAGTGTCTGTGTAAAGGCTTTTTCTGCAGAAATTGAATCTTTATCTTTAAACAGTGAAGAACCCATCCCGAAATGTGCTTCATTACTATCTATATTTTTCTTCAATATGGATTCATAGAATTGAATTGCCTTTTTGAAGTCTCCCTCATGATAGTATTTTAATCCCTTATCATCTTTAGCAAAAAGACATTCAATTAGTGCAACAATAATTAACATGGAATAAAAAGGAAGATTAGTTTGAGAAATCACTGTATAATATTTTGTTTTTTTGTCGTTATAAAAAAAGATGTAATGAACATACATAGCGCTAAAGTGCCAAATATCTGAAATTGATCTTCATACTCAGAAAATTCATGTGTACTAATTATTTTTTTTTCCATTTGACCTATTGCCTGTATAATAGATTTGTAATGAGCTGCTCTGTTATCAAATCGTAAATAGATTCCCTCTCCAGCATTTGCAATCTTCTGAAGAATTCCCTCATTTAAAGTAGACGTAATTAGTTTCCCCTGACGATTTCTTTTGTAAGATGAATTGCCTGTTTTTTTATCTATAACTGGTATTAAAGAACCTGATACAGAGCCAACTCCGACTGTGTGAATAATTATTCCTGTTTTTGCAGCATTTTTAGCTATCCCTATCGCCTTACCTTCATGGTCTTCACCATCTGTTATTAAAACCAATACTTTAAATTTTTCGCTCTCATCGGAAAAAGTTGAGAGACCAGTATTAAGGGCAGAACTTATATCAGTTCCTTGTGTAGGTATCATCTCCGTATCAATTTCTTCTAAAAATAAATTTGCTGCTTCATAATCCGAAGTAAGTGGTAAATATAAATGACTTACTCCTGCAAATACAATAATACCAACTCGATCTCCTTTTAGCCGTCTAATAATTTGATTTATTTCAAATTTAGCTTTTTCAAGCCGATTGGGTTTAACATCTTCTGCGTTCATACTAACAGAGACATCTACTGCGAAAATTAAGTCTACTCCTTGTCGTTCGATAGGTTTTACTTTTGAACCAATTTGTATCCCCGATGCAGAAATTATTAACAAAATTATTCCTGTTAATCGGATTCTCTTTATCCAGCCTATTTTATTATCATCTCTATATTCAAACAATTGATCTTTAATATGCTCACTACGAATATTTAACATATCTGAAATCGAGTTCCTTTTATTTCTAAAAATCAAAATTAATCCTACTATAATCAGGAAAACAAATACAAATGGAAATCTTATATCCATTAATAATTTCTCTTAAACATAAACCATTCTAAAATTTCATGAAATAATCCCAATAACATAGCAGGAATTATAAAAAAACCATAAAGTTCTTGATATCTAGTATATTCTCTAATCTCAATGTCTGTCTTTTCCATTTTGTCAATTTGAGAATAAATCTCACTTAATGATTTTTCATTTGTAGCTCGAAAATATTCTCCTTTTGTTCTTTTTGCAATCTCTCTTAGTGTTTCTTCATCCACTTCACTCTTTACATATCCCCTTTGTGGGATATGAGTTGTTGATTGATTAGTCCCCGCACCAATTGTATAAATTTTTATTTCAAATTCTGAAGCAATATCTGCGGCAGTTAAAGGGTCCAATTCACCTGCATTATTACTGCCATCTGATAAAAGAACCATCACCTTGCTGTTAGCTGTGCTACCTCTTAATCTATTTACTGCATTGACTATTGCCATTCCTATTGCTGTTCCATCATATTCTTTTTCTGCAACTGTCACTTCGCTTAATAATTTTTGTAGAACATCTGAATCTACTGTTAATGGACATTGTATAAAAGTTTCACCTGCAAACACCAATAATGCAATTCTATCTCCTTTACGATTTTTGATAAATTGACCAGCCGTATTTTTTACAGCTTCCAATCGATTGGGTTGAAAATCTTCTGCGAGCATACTGCTGGATATATCTAAAACTAAAACAATATCTACAACTTCCACTTTTGATTTTTCCAAGGAGTCAATTTTTTGAGGTCTCGCAAGACCAATAATTAACAAAATCAGTACAACTGTACTAAATATTTTTAATATTAAATATCTAACTCTTCCATTTGATAAAAAGGCATTGGTTATCAATTTTTTTGAAGAAATTTTAATGACACCTTCTTTTTGATAACCATATCTACGATACCACCATCCCATGATAGGAATAAATAACAAAATAATTAAATACCATGGATCTGCAAATGTCATATAAAACGCTTTAAAAACTATATATTAAAATAATTGATCTAATGAATCCTAACGGTTCTAAAAAAATAAATCAGGATATCAATTCTTGTTTATTCAGTTTTCTCTGTTTCTTTTTCAGTATTTTTTTCCCCATCTGTTGTCGCATCTTCAATCTCTTGTTTTGCACTATTCATTGCACCTTTGAACTCTT